>CAMCDA010000056.1 GCA_945873195.1 Asaia bogorensis | reverse complement strand
CTCGACCGCATCACTCACCACTGCGACATCCTGGAAACCGGGAACGATTCCTTCCGCTTCAAACAGCGCAAAAAACAGCCGAAACCGGCCTGATCAACTGGAAACTTTTGGGCGCTGTTACCTGGAAACTATTCAACGCTGATTGACAAACATGGCGATCATGCGCGTGGTCGACGTGTTCTACGCCTTTCCCTCTGTTCTGCTGGCCGTCGCCATGGCCGGGGTGCTGGGCGCGGGCCTGTTCAACAGCCTGATCTCCCTGACCCTGGTCTTCATCCCGCCGATCGCCCGCGTGGCGGAGGCCGTGACGACCCAGGTCCGCAACCAGGATTATGTGGAGGCCGCGCGGGCCACCGGCGCCTCCGCCCCGCGGATCATCGTCCAGCACGTATTGGCGAACGTCACCGGGCCGATCCTGACCTACGCCTCCAGCCTGGTGAGCATCGCGATCATCATCTCCTCCGGCCTGTCGTTCCTGGGCCTGGGTGCCGCGCCGCCGATCGCCGACTGGGGCCTGATGCTGAACACGCTGCGCCAGGCGATCTACGTGGCGCCGATCAACGCCGTCCTGCCCGGCGTGATGATCTTCGCGGCATCGGTCAGCTTCAACCTGCTGAGTGACAGTCTCCGCACCGCCATGGATGTCCGCGCATGACCGACACAAGCCCAATCGAACTGGACCCGCGCGATCGGGGCGGCCCCCGCCAGCCCATCCTCTCCGTCCGTGGCCTGAAGAAATACTTCCCCCTGCGCGGCCCGCTCGGCACCATCAACGCCCATGTCCAGGCGGTCGATGGCGTCAGCTTCGACGTCATGAAGGGCGAAACCCTGGGCGTGGTTGGCGAGTCCGGCTGCGGCAAGTCCACCACCGCCCGCCTCCTGATGCGCCTGATCGAGCCGGACGCCGGCAGTGTCGTCCTCGACGGCGACCCGATCGGCCATGGCGGCATCACGCTCCGCGAGTTGCGCCGGAACATGCAGATGGTGTTCCAGGACAGCTATGCGTCGCTGAACCCGCGCCACACCGCGACCGAGGAAATCACCTTCGGCCTTCGCGTACACGGCATGTCCTCCGCCAAGGCGCGCGAGCAGGCCCTGGCCTCCTTGCGGCTGGTCGGGCTGGACCCAACGCTGTTCGCCGATCGCTATCCTCACGAGATGTCGGGCGGGCAGCGCCAACGCGTGAACGTGGCGCGCGGCATCGCGTTGAACCCGCGCGTGCTGATCCTCGATGAGTCGGTTTCCGCGCTGGACAAGTCGGTGCAGGCGCAGGTGCTGAACCTGCTAGCCGATCTGAAGGAGCGGCTGAACCTCACCTATGTTTTCATTTCGCATGACCTGAACGTCGTGCATCACGTCTCCGACCGCGTGCTGGTGATGTACCTGGGAAAGGTCGTCGAACTCGGCCCGGTCGATCGTATCTACCGCGCCGCCGCGCACCCCTACACACGGGCGCTCTTCGCCTCCCGCCTGTCGATGAACCCGGCGGTGCGGGTGGACGCGGTGCCCCTGGCCGGCGATCCGCCCAATCCGGTCCGCCCGCCATCCGGCTGCCGCTTCCGCACCCGCTGCACGATGGCCGAAGCCGTCTGCGCCGCGGTCGAACCGATGCTGAGCGACATTGACACCGCCCACCAGGCCGCCTGCCATGCCGTCATCCCCGGCAGCGGCCACAGCCAGGCGGAGGCCCATGCCCATGCCGCATGATCCCATCGTTGAGGTCAGCGACCTCTCCGTCCGCTTCGTCAACCGCGACCTCGATCTGCAAGTGGTGGACGGCGTGTCGTTCAGCCTCGCCGCCGGAGAGGTCCTGTGCCTGCTGGGCGAGTCTGGCTCCGGCAAGAGCGTCACGATGCGCGCGCTGCTGCGCCTTCTGCCGAACTACGCCCGGATCGGGGGCAAGATCCGGCTGGCGGGCAAGGACGTGACCACCATGACTGAGCGGCAGTTGGAAGCGGTGCGCGGCCCGGTCGGCGCGATGATCTTCCAGGAGCCGATGACCGCGCTGGACCCGGTCTTCACCATCGGCACGCAGATTTCCGAGACCATCGTTTCGCATGAAGGCGTGTCGTATCGCCAGGCCCGCAAACGGTCGCTGGAACTGCTCGAGATGGTGCAGATTCCGTCAGCCGAACGGCGCCTGGACTCCTACCCGCATGAATTGTCCGGCGGACTGCGCCAGCGCGCGATGATCGCCTTGGCGCTGTCCTGCCGCCCGTCGCTGCTGTTGGCGGATGAGCCGACAACGGCCTTGGACGCGACGGTACAAATCCAGATCCTGCTGCTGATCCGGTCGTTGCAGCGCGAGCTCGGCATGGCGACGATCTTCGTCACACACGATATCGGTGTGGCCTGTGAGGTCTCGGATCGCGTCTCGGTCATGTACGCGGGGCGCTTCGTCGAAACCGGGGAGGTCGGCGACGTGATCGGCCGCCCGGCGCATCCCTATACCGCCGGCCTGCTGGGTTCGACCGTGCATGCCGAGTCACGCGGGCAACGCCTGGCCTCAATCCCCGGCGGCCCCCCTGATCTGGCCGACCTGCCGGTTGGTTGCAGCTTTGGCCCGCGCTGTTCGCGCCACCATGCCGCCTGTGACGCTGGGGTTCCCCCGCTGGAAACGGTTGGCGAGGCCCGCATGGCCCGGTGCCTGAGCCCGCTATTGATGACGGAGGAAGCGGTATGACAGACGATCCGACCACGCTGACGGCGGCCGCTGCCGGTCGCCTGATTGCCGCGGGGAAGCTGTCGCCGGTCGATCTGGTGGAGGCTTTCCTCACCCGCATCGAGGCCGTGGACGGCCAGGTGAAAAGCTATCTCCTGGTCATGGCCGACTCCGCCCGCGCCGCCGCGCGACAGGCCGCACAGGAGATCGCGGCGGGGAAATGGCGTGGGCCCCTGCACGGCATCCCCTACGCCGTGAAGGACAACTACTTCACCAAGGGGGTGCGGACCTGCGGCGCGTCCCGCCTGCTGATGGACCACGTGCCCGATTTCAATGCCACCGCGATCGACCGACTGACCGAGGCCGGCGCGATCCTGCTCGGCAAGCTCAATACATGGGAGTTCGGGACCGGCACGGGCGGCGTACATTTCGACCTGCCGTTCGAACCCGCGCGCAACCCGTGGAACCTGGGCCATTTCACGGGTGGTTCGTCCACCGGCGCCGGAGCCTCGGTCGCCGCCCGCACGGCGATGTTCGCCCTGGGCTCGGACACCGGCGGATCGGTCCGGCTGCCCGCGGCGGCCTGCGGGTTGCAAGGGATCAAGCCGTCCTTTGGCCTCGTCAGCCGCTACGGCATCCTCCCGAACTGCTGGTCGCTGGATGCCGCCGGCCCACTGTGCTGGACGGCCGAGGACTGCGCCCTGGTCCTGGATGTGATCGCCGGCCACGACCCGGCTGATCCCACCTGCGTCGATCGCCCAGCGACACCCTACGCGCGCGGTATCGCCACCGGTGTCCATGGCACCGTGATCGGCGTCATCCGCGCCATCGACATAAACGGTGTCGGCGCGGACGAGGAAGTCGCCGCCGGCGTCGCCCATGTCGCCACCACCCTGGAAGGCCTCGGCGCGCGGATCGTCGAGATCACCCTGCCCTCTCCATTGTCGGCCTATCGCCGGGTGACGTCGCTGATCAACTGGACGGAATCCCTGTCGATCCACGAGCGCGATTTCGTCGAACGCGGCGACCAGATGGGCCAGGCCCTGCGCGACAAGATGATGTCCGGCTTTACGGTCCGAGCGGTCGATTACGTGGCCGCCCTACGCCTGCGCAGGGAACTCGCCGATACGATGGACCGGCTGCTGCAAACCGTCGACGCGCTGCTGCTGCCCTGCGCCTTCCACACCGCGCCTCCCTTCGCCGATCCCGCCGCCGTGGTCGCGTTCACCGGTCACACCGCGACGTCAGTCTTCAACGCAACCGGTCATCCGGCCATGAGCCTTTGCAGCGGCTTCGATGCGGCCGGTCTTCCAATGAGCGCCCAGCTCGCCGGCAACTGGTTCGATGAAGCAACCGTGCTGCGCATCGCCCATTCCTATGAACAGGCAACGCCGTGGCGATCCACCCGCGCCACGATCTCCGCCCAGGAAGTGACGACATGAGCAAGCCGACATGGACTGTCGCCGATATCGCCAAATTCGCCGCCGCCAACGAGGTCATGTGGCTCTCACCATCACACCTCGATCGCTTCACGGAACGCGCCAATGAGGCCGCGGCCGCCGGACGCGCCGTGCCGCGCATGACATCGCGCTTCGTTGAACCGGCGCATGTGTTCCAGGTGCGTCCCTTCCGAGCGTCCTGATCCCAACGATCGTTTCGGAGGCAGCCGCGGGAACAGGCTGGGTGACGGCCGAGCCCCAATTCAGTACTCAGCCATCCCCGCGCCCGGGAGTGCGATCAGCCGTTCTTCGGTCAGACTTTCAGGGCCTCGTGCTTCGGGTTCGGCTCCAGCTCGACCCCATTCACCGTCATTGCCAGCATCGCGTAGTAACCGATGCAGGTCGTCAACTGCACATACTGGTCGGCACCCAGCCGATCCATGACAGCCTGCGCCAGCGTCGCATCGACCCGGTTCTTACGCAGCAATTGCCGGGTGAAATCGATGATCTGGAGATCCTCCGCCGGAATGCCGTCGGAACGACCCTCCCGGATCGCATCAATCGTCGAGCGTGGAACATTCCGTTCGGCGCCGATCACGCCCTGGATGCCCCACACATACTGGGCCTGGAAGTGCACGCCGACGACAAGCGCCGCGAGCGTGCGAATCCGCAGTTCCAACGTCCCTTCCCACCGCACCATCGTCCCCAAATGCGCCACCCGCTCGGCCCACTCCGGCGCGTGCATCCAGACCGAGAACGGGCCTTCCAGAGACTTGCGCGTATCGACGATCTTCTCCGCGATGCGACGCGCCTCGCCGGTCAGTTCTTCGGGGGATTTCAAGACAGGAACGCGGGCCATGTGATGTCCTCGGCTTTCGTTGGATTTGGCCAGGGTCCGATGGCCCCGGGATAGCCGGCTGACGGCCGGCCACGTCCCGGCATTTGCCTCCGCGGCGGCCTTGTCCGAGGCATTCCTGGCCATGGACAATTTTCAGAAGCCTCCCGCGGGCGTTCCCGAGCCTGTCCACGATAACACCGCGACGGCCAGTTATGCCAGACGGCGCCGCTGCTCCGGAACCGGATGATCCGCCCCCAAAGCGCCCCGACTATTGGGGCCGGGCCTGCTTGTGTATAGCTGGGCCGGCGCGGCCCTCAATGGAACAAGACGGCGCGCTTGCGTTTGACAGAGCGTGATCCGTTCGTGGGATCAACGACCAAGACAGAAGGTGTGACCATGCGACCAAATAAAATCAAGCAGATGTGGCGTGACGGTCAATGCGCGACGCTGGGCTGGCTGTCCGTGTCCCATGGGATGACGGCCGAGGTCATGGCGCGCCTGGGCTTCGATGCCCTCTGCGTCGACCTTCAGCACGGCACGGCCGAAATGAAGGACGTCGGGCCGATGTTGCAGGCGATCTCGCAGACCGACACGGTTCCTGTCGTGCGGGTTGCGTGGAATGAGCCGGCGGCGATCATGAAGGCCCTGGACCTCGGCGCCTATGCCATCATCGTGCCGCTGGTCAACAATGCCGCCGAGGCCGCGCAGGCGGTGGCCGCGTGCCGCTATCCGCCGGTCGGCATGCGCTCGAACGGGCCCGTGCGCGCGGTTCACTATGGTGGCTCTGACTATGTGGCCAAGGCCAATGATGAAATCATCATCATGGCCATGATCGAGACGAAGGAAGGCATCGCCAACCTCGACGCCATCTGCGCCACACCCGGCCTTGACGCCGTCTATATCGGACCGGCCGATCTGTCCTTCGCCCTGGGCATGGCCCCGCGCGCGGACAACCCGGACCCGCTGCACATGGCCACCTGCGACAAGATCCTGGCGGCCGCGCACAAGCACGGCATCAAGTGCGTCATGCACTGCGCCGGCGCGGACTTCGCGGCGGGCGCGGTGAAGCGCGGCTTCGATATGGTAATGCTGACCTCCGACCTGTCCTGCATGGCCGCTGGCGCGCGGGGACAGCTGGACGAGCTCAAGGCGAAGACGGCCTGAGCATCGCATCTTCCTCGCCGACGATCTTCGGCGAGGCTTGACGACCGGAAACGTGGCTGGCGACACGCCAGCCACGTGATAGCCGGCCCCTCCGCGGCGACCCGGATACATTCCGGGACAACGATCAGAGCCGACCAGGCTCCGGTTCCTCAAGTTCCATGCAGAGCGTCCGCAGCGCTCGTGTATGGGCATGCATCACGTTCCCGACGCGCAGGTCGTCGGCGCTGACCGTCTCGACCATGACGCCGCCTTGCATCACCCCGACAGTGCCGCACAGATGCGCCACCACGGCCAGGTTGTGGCTGACCATCACATAGGTGAGGCCGCGATGCGCCTGGAGGTCGGAGAGCAAATTCAGCACCTCGGCCTGGACCGAGACATCCAGCGCACTGGTCGGCTCATCCAATAGCAGCACCTCCGGTTCGCTCATCAGCGCGCGGGCCACGGCGACGCGCTGCCGTTGGCCGCCGGAAAGCTGATGCGGATAGCGGAACCGCACGGCGGGGGGCAGCGCCACCTCGGCCAGGGCGCGCAGGATGCGCGGTTCCACGTCGGTGATGCCATGGACCTCCAAAGGTTCCGACAAGGCCCGGTCCACCGTCTGGCGGGGATGCAGGGAGCCGTAGGGGTCCTGGAACACCATCTGCACGCGACGGAAAAAATCCTTCGATCGTTTGGAGGACAGGGCGGTGCCGTCGATCTCCATCCGCCCGGTCCAGTCGGGGTTCAGGCCGGACAGCGCCCGCAGGACCGTGGACTTGCCGGAGCCGCTTTCGCCCACGATGCCGAAGGCGGCCCCTTTCGGGACGTGGAAGGAAACGGCCTTCACCGCCTCAACGGACCCGAAGCGGACGGACAGGTTTTCGACCGTGATCACGCCAGCCAGGCCGGATCACGCGTCATGACGTTCAGCCGCGGCTTCGGATGCGACAGCGTCGGCAGGCAGTCCAGCAGGCCGCGCGTATAGGCATGGCTGGCATGGCGCAGATCGCCAGCCCGCAGTTCCTCCACCACATGACCCGCATACATCACCGCCACCCGGTCGCAGAAATGGGAGACCAATGGCAGATCGTGGCTGATCAGGATCAGGCCCATGCCCCTGCGGGAGACCAGATCCTCCATCAACCGAAGGATCTCCGCCTGCACCGTTGCATCCAGGGCGCTGGTCGGTTCATCGGCGATCAGCAACTCGGGGTCGGGGGCGAGCATCATGGCGATCATCACCCGCTGCCCCATGCCGCCCGAAAGCTCATGCGGGTAGGCGCCGGCGACACGGTGCGGGTCGCGGATCTGAACCTGCTCCAGCAGATGTTCGGCGGCCTGCAACGCCTCCCGCCGGCTGCCCTTGCGGTGGGTGCGCCAGGCCTCGGCGATCTGGTCGCCGGCGGTCATCACCGGGTTCAGGGAGTATTTCGGGTCCTGCAGGATCAGCCCGGCGCGCTTGCCGCGGATGGCACGCATCTGCGCCTCCGTCGCGCGCAGGACATCGATGCCATCGAAGCTCAGCCGATCTGCGGTGACCTGGGCGGTGGAAGGCAGCAGGCGCAGGATCGACCGGGCGGTCAGGGACTTGCCCGAGCCGCTTTCGCCCACGATGCCCAGTTTCTCGGTGCCGATCGTCAGGGACACGCCGCGTACGGCATGGCTGATGCCGCGGGCGGTGGGGAAGGCGATCGACAGGTTCTCGATGACGACCTCGATCATCGCTGCTTCGGGTCCAGCACGTCGCGCAGCCCGTCGCCCAGCAGGTTGAACGCCAGGGAGGCGACGAAGATCGCAATCGCGGGCACCAGGGGCACCCACCACTCGGTCAGGATGAAGCGCCGAGCGGTCGCGATCATGGTGCCCCACTCGGGCGAGGGCGGTTGCGCGCCCATGCCCAGGAACCCCAGGGCCGCGGCGGTCAGGATGATCGAACTCATGTCCAGCGTGACCCGCACGATCAGGCTTTGGGTACACATCGGCGTCACGTGCTTCAGGATGATCCGCCAGGCGGAGGCGCCGGTCAGGCGGACGGCGGCGATATAGTCTGTATTGCGGACCGTCATCGTCTCGGCCCGCGCCAACCGGGCATAAGGCGGCCAAGCAGTCAGCGCGATCGCCGCGATGGCGCTGGTGATCCCGGGCTTGATGGCGGCGACGAAGGCCAGCGCGAGGATCAGGCGGGGAAAAGCCAGGAACACGTCGGTGACCCGCATCAGTACCCGATCGGCCATGCCGCCGAAATAGCCGGCGATGCACCCGACCGCGAGGCCCAAAGGTGCCACGAGCAACACGACCGCAACCACCATGCCCAGCGTGACGCGGCCGCCATACAACAGCCGGGAATAGACATCGCGACCAAGCTCATCGGTGCCCAACCAATGTGCTGCCGAGGGTTCGGCCAGCCGGTTGGTCAGCGCCTGCTGCCCCGGATCGTGCGTCGCGAGCAACGGGGCCGCCAGGCACAGCACGATCAGCAGGACCACCGTCACCAGCCCGCCAAACGCCAGCGGGTTCCGGCGGAAGTCGCGCCACAGGCGATAGCGCCGTCCCCAGGCGGCTTGCTGGCGGGAAGACGGTGTCTCGGTCAGCAGCCAGTCGCGCAGGGTGGCTTGGGTGCTCATGCCGCGACCCGGGGATCGAGCAGGCGATACAGCATGTCGGCCATCAGGTTCAGCGCCAGGTAGATCATCCCGACCACCAGCGTGGCCCCCAACACGGCGTTCATGTCGGCGTTCAGAAGGGACACTGTCAGATATTGGCCCAGGCCGGGCCAGGAGAACACGGTTTCCGTCACCACCGCGCCTTCCAGCAGACTGGCATAGGTCAGGGTCAGGACGGTAATCAGCCGGACCGCGATGTTGCCGAAGGCGTGGCGCCAGATCACCCGCGCCGGAGACAGCCCCTTGGCGCGGGCGGTGATCACGTATTCTCCGGCCAGGGCATCCAGCATGAAGGCCCGGGTCATCCGGGCGAGGTAGGCCATGCTGAAATAGGCCAGCACGCCGGCGGGCTGCACCAGATGGGCAACCGCGTCGCGAAACGCATCCCAATCCCCGGCGATCAGCGCATCTATCGTCAGGAAGCCGGTCACCGGGTCGATCAGCCCGTCGAACGCGACATCGATCCGCCCCGTGCCGGGCGCCCAGCCCAACTTGGCATAGAAGATCAGCAGGGAGAGCATGGCGAGGAGGAAGATCGGGACGGAGTGCCCCGCGAGGCAGAACACCCGAATCGCCCGGTCGGTCAGGCTGCCCTGCCGCACCGCCGCCAGCACGCCCAGCGGCACGCCGATCAGCATCGCAAAGATGATGGCGACCGTTGCAAGCTCGATCGTCGCGGGAAAGAACTGCCCGATATCATGCGCCACCGTGTGCGATGTCATGACCGATCGGCCGAGATCGCCTTGCAGCAGCTTGCCGACATAGATGACGAACTGCATCGGCAGCGGTTCGTCAAGGCCCAGTTCGGCGCGTGTCGCCTCGATCACGTCCGGCGCGGCATGGTCGCCAACGATCGCGATGATCGGGTCGATCGGCATAACGCGCCCGATCAGGAAGGTGACCAGCACCAACCCGAACAGCGTAATCGGAACGCTGGCCGCGACGGACGCGGCCGAGCGCAGGCGTGATGTCATGCCTTCTTGACGGCGGCGTATTTCGTGAAGTCGGCGACCGCGCCCACGACGAAGCCGGACACGCCCTTGCCCATCACGGCGGAGGCAATCGGTTGCAGCATGAAGGCAAAGGGCGCCATTTCCTGGGCGGCACGCTGCATGGATGCGTACATCGCCATCCGCTTGTCGGTGTCGAGTTCCTTCGCAGCCTGCTCAACCATCGCGGTCAGTCCGGGGTCCACGAAGTGGCTGCGCCAGGCGAGGATCTTCAGCTTGGACGCGTCGCTGTTATCGGGGTTGGCTAGGAATGCCTGCGTGTTCGAGTTCGGATCGAAATAATCCGTGCCCCAGGCCAGCATCGCGAGTTGGTGGGTGCGGGCGCGGGTCTTGGTGATCACCTGCCTCGATTCCCCCGGAAGCAGCGTTACCTTGATACCGATGTCCTTCAGGTTCGCCTGCAAGGCCTGCGCGATATCGTTGTACGGGGGCTGGTTGAAGTGATCGAGCGTCATCTCGAACCCGTTGGGGAAGCCGGCCTCTGCCAGCAGGGCCTTCGCCTTGGCGACATCGCGCTTGAACGGCTTGCCGGGCACTGCGCCGGGCAGGCCCGCGGGCAGGAACGACTGGCACACGACATGGGTGTCGGGGGTGATGTTCGTGGCGATGCCGTCATAGTCGATCGCCCATTTGATCGCCTGCCGCACCGCGGGCTTCTGGAACTCCGGCACCGCCATGTTCATGGCGATGTAGATGACGCGCCCCAGGCCGGCGGAGGTGACGGTGAAGTCCTTGTTCGCGCGTGCCTTCCGCAGCAGCTCGGGCGTCAGGTCGCGGGCGACGTCGGTATCCTGCTTTTCCAGCATCAGCATCTGGGCGGACGGATCGGGCACGTGCCGCATCACCACGCGCTTGTTGAACGCGTCCACGCTGGAATGCGGGTTCACGTCGCAGATCACCCGGTCGGACGCCTGCCACGAGGTCAACTGATAGGCGCCGGACCCCGCGGTGCGGGTCTGCATCCAGGCATTGCCCAGGTCGCCCTTTTCATCGCGCGCCATGACCGTGGCCTTGTCGACGATCGAGCCGACGGTGGCGGACAGGCAGTAAAGAACGAAGCTCGTCGCCCAGGGCTGCGGCAGCGTCAGCACCAGGGTGTTCGGCGCGGTCGCGCGGATCAGCTTCTCGACGTTGTCCTTGTTGAAGCCCAACTGCGTGATGATGAAGGCGGGCGTCTTGTTGAGAATGACGGCGCGTTGGAGGGAGAACGCGGCATCCTCGGCGGTGACCGTCTTGCCGGTGGCGAACTTAGCCTTGTCCTGCAGGTGGAACGTGATCTCCAGCCCATCCTTGCTGACATCCCAGGATGTCGCGAGGTCGGGGGCGACCTTGTTCGCGTCGCTGGCGTCCGGGCGGACCAGGCGATGGTAGCAGTTGGCGTTGATCTCGCCGTTGGTGAACTCAAAGCTCTGCGCGGGATCGAAGCTGACGATGTCGTCGATCTGCTTGACGATGACGAGCACGCCCTTGGGTGTCGCGGCGGCGGCGTGCCAGGAGGCGACAGGCAAGGCGGCGGTGGCCGTGGCGGTGGTCACGAGGGCTCGGCGGCTGATCATCGCGGGTCTTCCATGACAGATTATCTTTACAATAGGGTTCCACCGGCCGGACGCAACCGGGATTTCCGATGACGCGGGGCCTACCGAAACGACCGATTGAACAACCGCGCGCCCAAGGCCCGGGCCGTGTCCTCGGTGCAGGTGGAGCCGAGCTTTCCGGTGAGGCGGGGGCAGGTGCGGGCCCGGCCATCAGCCGAACGCCAGCAGCCGTCCGTCATTCAGCCTCGGTCAGCGTCGACCGGGATCAACCACCCCAGTCCAGGCGCCCGAACACGGATCGAACATCGGCGAGCGAAAAGGGCTTCGGCAGCAACAGCGGGGCGCCGTCTCCGCCCTCGCCCACCATCCGCTCGACCCCCAGCACATCCCCGGTCGCCAGGATGCAGCGTCCCCGCAGCGCCGGTTCGGCCACGACGACCTTGCCCAGGAACGTCCGCCCATCCATCACCGGCATCCGGTAGTCCGAAATCACCGCGTCAAACCGCCGTTCGGCCAACCGGCGCAGGGCTTCGTTCGGATTGTCGATGACCTCGGTCGCGTGGCCGAGCGCCTCCAGCAGTTCGGCCAGGCTGTTGCCCACGTCCCGTTCATCATCAACGATCAGGATCGTGCGCTGCCCGGACACGCTCGACACCACGGCGACATCCGCCTGGGAATCGACCATCGGCAGGAACATCCGGAACAATGCCCCGCCGCCATCGCGATGCGCGTGGATCAAGCGCCCGCCATGGGAAACCGCCGCGTCCCGCGCCAGATGCAGCCCGATGCCCGTCCCCGCGCCCGAGGGATCGGTCGGCGCGAAAGGATCGAACAGCCGCGGTACGATCGCGTCGGGGACATCGGGGCCGTTATCCGAGACCTCGACCATCACGAATCCGTCACGCTCCACGGCGGAGACCGAAATAGCCCGCGCCCCGCTGGTCGCCATCAGCCGCCCCTGCGCGAAGACCAGCAGATGTGACAGCGCCTGCCCGATCAGGTCGCGGTCGCACTCAACCGGCCCCAACCCGTCGGCCACCGAGACCTGCGTGTCGATCCCCGCGCTGCGCCGTCCATAGGCGGTCAGTTCCAGGGAGTCTCGGATCACGTCGGCGATGGACACCGGTTCGCGCGCCCGCGGCTTCTGGCGCGCCATCGCCATGAAGCTCCGCAATATCCGCGAGCACCGCTCCGAAGCCCCATGAATCCGCTCCGCTCGGCGTTTGATATCCGGGTCGCGGGCCTTTTCCAGTAGCAATGTCGACTGCGCGAGGATGATCGACAGCGGGTTGTTCAGTTCGTGCGAGACCCCGCTGAGCAGCGTGCCCAGGGCGGACAGTTTCTCCAGCCCCTGCATGCGCTCGCGTTGCGCCGCCGCCTCGGCCACCGCCTGGCGGTGGTCGGTCAGGTCACGCAGATGCGCGGCGAACAGGCGTTCGGTGGGCAGGACCGCCTCGGTCATCGTCATCTCGACGGGGATCGTGGAGCCGTCGGCGCGCATGGCCTCGATCTCGATCCGCTTGCCGATCAACGTGGCGACGCCGGTTTCGACATAGCGGCGATAGCCCTCCCGATGGCGTTCGCGCAGGGCCGGGGGGACGATCAACTCGCTGAGCGGCTGGCCGACGGCCTGTTCGCGCGTGTATCCGAAGACATGTTCTGCCATCGGATTGAATTCGACGACCAGACCGTTCTCATTCATCACGATGATCGCATCGAGCGCCGAGAGCAGCAGCGCCGCGGCCAGGCGTCCGTCGGCGGAGTTGGATTGGCTCATGAACGGCCTCCCGATACGAACATGTAGCCCTCGCCGCGCACCGTGCGCAGGCAGCCGTGGCAGGCCGGGTCTTCTTCCAGTTTCTTGCGAATGCGGACGATGCGGATGTCGATCGCCCGCCCGCCTTCTCCGCCGGTCTCATGCAGCAGTTCGGCCAGTTGTTCCCGCGACAGGGTCCGGCCGGGCCGTTGCGCCAGCACGGCGAGCAGGTCGAACTCCCCCTGTGTCAGCTTGACGATCGACCCATCCGCCCGCAGCAGCCGCCTAGCGGAAGTGTCCAGGGTGAGGGCGCCGATGGAGTGGGTTGGGCGGGTCGGGGTGGGTGGGGCCGCGACCGGTTCGGACGCGCCATCCCCCATCCGCCTGAGGATGCTGCGCACGCGGGCGAGCAGTTCCCGCAGCTCATAGGGCTTGGTGATGTAGTCATCCGCGCCCAGCTCCAGCCCGATGATCCGGTCCACGGGCTGGTCGGCGGCGGTGGCGAAGATGATGCCGACACGGGAACGGCCGCGCAGCCACCGCGCGAGGGACAGCCCGTCCTCTCCTGGCATCTGGATGTCCAGGATCGCCAGGTCAACCGTCTCCGCCTCGATCAACGCGCGGAAGGCGACGCCGTTGCCCGCGTGCAGGACGTTGAAGCCCCGGTCGGTGAGGTATTCGACGACGGCTTCCCGCAGATCGTCCTCGTCCTCGGCGATGGCTATCGTGGGAATGGCTGCCTCCATCGGCGGGCGGGGGTTGAGGGGCGGGCGTGTTGGGGATCGAGACCCGCGCATTGGCTGCGCACGCGGGTCCATCCGTCTTGGCCGGGCTTGACCCGGCCATCGCCAGGGACGCCGACGTTGATTGCTTCGCGGTACCTCAACCGACAGCCTCCGTGGCGATGGCCGGGTCCGGCCCGGCCAAGACGAATAGGGAACCGAGTGCCATTGCCCCTCGCTGGGGATCGACCCGCCTTGACGGTCGCGGCGCATGCGCCAGGATCGGTCCGTGCAGGGTTGGGGACGCGGGAATCACATGGCGCGCGGCGCATTCATCGCGATCGTCGAGGATGAGGCCGACCTCGCCGAATCCTACGAGGAATACCTGACCGCGCTGGGGTATCGGGTGGCCATCGCGCCCACCGGCGCCGCATTTGATGCGCTGGTGGCGGAACAAGGGACACCGCATCTGCTGGTCCTGGACATGAACCTGCCGGGGGAGCACGGCGGCGGCATCCTCAGCCGCATCGCGCCGAACAAGGACTATCCGATCCTGGTCGCCTCGGCGATCGACGGCACGATGGAGCGGGTGATCGCGCTGGAGGTCGGGGCCGATGACTACATCGTCAAGCCGTTCGAGCTGCGAGAGCTGTCGGCACGGATCAGCGGCCTGCTGACCCGCTATGGGCATGCGCAACGCCGGCTGATCCGGCTGGAAACCGTGCTGGTCGACCTGACAAGCCAGAAGCTGCTGCGGGACGGGCAGGGCATCGAAAGCCTGGGGCCGGGTGAGATCGCGCTGATCCGTGCCTTCACCGACCATCCGGCCCAGGTGCTGGACCGGGAGACCCTGCTCAGCCTGGCGCCGGGCGAGGATGATGAAGTCTATGACCGCGCCATCGACAACCGCGTCTCCCGCCTGCGCCGCAAGCTGGCGACGGACACGATCAGGACGGCTCGCGGACACGGGTATGTCTACGAACCTTTCACCCCGCGCGGACGGGGGACGGCTTGATCGGACCGCTTCAAGCGGCAATGGCATGGACCGCTCTGCTCCACCGAGAAAACGACGTCCATAAGCGTCGATTGTTTCCGCTTTGCGTCACGGCGACGCACGCGCCATGATCCCGGACAAATCCGAGCACGGAAAGACCATGCCGCCCCCAGACAGCGCCCCGCCGAACCAGCACCCTGCGGTGAACCTCGCGCTGGGCGATTTCCAATGGTCGTGGACACTCGCGAACGACACGCTGAACCTGGGCCGAGCGCTGCGGGAAACGATCGAGGGGCCGGATGGGCCGGCGGTGACCACAGGTTCGGCGTTCCTGGCGTTGCTGCACCCCGCCGACCGCGACCGCCACGCCGCGGCGATGCACGCCCATTTCATGCATCACGCCAGGCTGGAATGCGCGTCCCGCATTCGTTGCGCGAACGGCCAATGGCGATGGTTCTTCCTGAACGGCAATGCCGTCCGCCGCACCGAGCGGCGGGTGGGCACCGTGCTCGGCACGATCGTTCCGCTTTCGCCGACCGAGGGCCGGGGTGGGCGGCTCGACAACCCGTTCGGCGCGCTGTTCGCCGATGTCTGGCGCAGCGGGGTCGCCGCGATCGAGGAGCGGGAAACCGAGATCGCCAAGCGCGTGGCGGTTGAGGCGGAGGCCTTCTCTCAACGCGAATTCCTGGCCACCGTGAGCCACGAAATCCGTAACCCGCTGAGTGTGATCTTCGCGAATATCAGCCTGTTGCGCGCTCGTGCCGAACAGGATGGTGACAGTTCCCTGCTGGAACGGCTGGCGACGCTGGAACGGGCCGGAAACCATCTGCGGGACATCGTTTCGGATGTGCTGGATCTGGCGAAGGCGGATGCGGGGAAGGTGGAGACGGAACCGACCTCGTTCGAACTCGATCCCCTGCTGCTGGAGATCGAGGACATGGGCATCGCACTGACCGAGGGCACGGATGTCCTGTTCATGCTCGATACCGACGGCGATCTGGGGAGCATGTACAGCGACCGGCTGAAGCTGAAGCAGATCCTGCTGAACCTGGTTGGCAACGCGGCGAAGTTCACCCGCTCCGGCCGGATCGTGCTGCGCGTGTCGGACGATCCGGACGGGCTGCTGTTCGCGGTGGAGGATACCGGGACCGGCATTCCGACCGCCAAGCTGCAAGTGCTGTTCAAGGCCTTTTCGCAGGTCAGCGGTGCCCACGCGCCGCGCGCGGGCGGGACGGGGCTGGGGCTGTATATCTCGGAACGCTATGCCCGGATGCTGGGCGGGCGCATGTCGGTGACGAGCCGGGAGGGGGAAGGCTCTATTTTCGACTTCGTGCTGCCCCGCTCGATCGGCACCCGCACCGCGCATATTCCCCGCGTCCGCGACGAACAGCGGCTGGTGATCGGCCATACCGAGGACCTGGGATCGCTGGACCCGCATCTGCAATTGCGGAACACCAACCAGATGATCGCCATGCATCACTTCGATGCGCTGACGGCGATGGATGCGGCCTGCCAGGTGAGACCCGGCCTAGCGGAACGATGGGAGACGATGGGGGACCGCGGTTGGCGCTTCTTCCTGCGCCAGGGCGTGCGGTTCCATGACGGTTCGGCCTTCGACGCGGCCGACGTGATGGCGACGTTTGAACGGGTGCGCGCGACCGGCGGTCCCTATGGCGCGTTCCTGGGGCCGGTGGTGGACATGCGTGCGCCCGATCCGTTCGTCCTGGAGCTGGAAACCGCGCTCCCCAGCCCGTTGCTGCCGATCGACCTGGCCTTCGTCGCCATCATCTCCCGCCGGTTCCGCGATGCCCCGGCGTCCTTATTCGACAGCCTGGACGCCACCGTCGGGACGGGACCGTTCCGCCTGTCCGGCCGCCCGACCGAGCGAAACCTGTTGTTCCAGGCCTTCGATGGCTACTGGGCGGGCGCGCCGGCCTGGCGAGAAGCCGAATTCCGCCTGATCGATGAGAACGGCCTGGCCAGCATCAGCGCCCTGCTGGCCGGAGAGGTGGACCTGATCGACAACGTCACGCCCGACCAGTTGCTGGAACTGCGGTCCCGCGATGACGTGGCTCTGTCGAGTTGCGACACCAGCCGGGTCTGGTACCTATTCCTCGATCAGGCGTCGGAGACCTCGCCCTGGATCACGGACCATGCCGGCGTCCCCCTGCCGAGGAATCCGCTGCGCGACCCGCTGGTGCGGCAGGCGATGTCTCTTGCGATCGATCGCGACTTCATCGCCCAACAGATCATGGCCGGTCAGGCTCGGCCCGTCGGGGATGTGGCCGGCCCGGGCGTGTTCGGCGTGAACCCGGCGTCTCGCCCCGATCCCTATGATCCCGCGACCGCCCGCGCGTTGCTTGCCGAGGCCGGCTATCCGGACGGTTTCCGTATCGTCCTGCACGGCTCCCGCGACCGATCGTTCAACGGCCCGGCGGCCGCGCGCGCCATCGCCCTGATGCTGAACGCGGTCGGCATCCTGTGTCAGGCGGAGGTCATGGCCGGGAAGGACTATTACGCCCGCGCCGCGAAAGGTGAGTTCTGCATGGGCCTGTCAGGCTGGGGATCGGTCACGGGCGAGACGTCCTACAGCCTGCGGATGCTGCTCGCGACACGCGATCCGGCGAAGGGGCTGGGCGGGGTCAATCGCGGGGGGTACTCAAACCCGCGCTTCGATGCACTGGTCGTCTCCGCCTTGCGCACCATGGATGATGATGCGCGGAGAGGCTTGCTGGAACAGGCCTCGGCGTTGGCGATGGCGGATCGGGCGATCGTGCCGATCTGCTACCGCACGGCCACCTGGGCCACCAAGCAAGGGTTGGCGTACCAGGCGCGGGCCGACGGCGCCACGCTGGCGCTGGGGACTGGCCGAACGTGACGAGGCCTTTTCGGCGTTCGACCTGATCCGCTCTACCAGATTGTTTGCACGCCATAATCCGCGAAGGCCGCGTTATCGGTCAGGATCGCCAGGTCGTGGCGCAGCGCCGTCGCGATCAGCATCCGGTCCATCGGGTCCTTGTGATGCATCGGCAGGGCGTTGGCCTGCTCAGCCTCCTCCCACCCCAGCGTCTGCAACCGATAGCCCTGCGCCCGCAGCAGCAGGCTGAGCGACGGGTACGGCCCCCAGACCCGAGGCAGCTTGCCCATCTCGGCCTTCCGCGTGATCTCCCACACCGTGATGGAGGAGACCCGGATTTCCTCCCGCCGCATGATCGGTTCGGCCTTCGGCATGATCCGCGCGGCGTTCGGATCGGCGAGGAAGACGATCAGGGCACAGGCATCGGCCAGGTACCCCGCGCTCATTCCCAGCCTTCCGCCGCCAGTTCCTCGTCGGTCAGGGGCGCGAAGACCGCCGCGTCATAGAAGAACGCCTGCCAGCCCGGGATATCGCGCAGCAGGCCTGGCTGACGGACAGGCGCATCCGTCACCCGGACCAGGCGGGCGACGGGGGTGCCGTTGCGGGCGATGGTCACTTCCTCCCCATGCTCGACCTCGGCCAGCAGGGCGGAGAGGGTGGTCTTGGCCTCATGCACATTGACGGTCTTCATGGCGGCGTCCGATAGCTAAACCATGACCTAGCTAATGCCGGGGCGCCACGATGTCAAGATTTTGGGACGCGCCGGTTGCGCCCTGCCCGCCCGGTCCGAACGTCTTGTCCGACCATCAGGTCCGTTGAGGCGCTACGCATCCGGCGCGGCATCCAGGAACGCCGCCATCTCCGCCACCGCCTGCGCCAGCCCGACGCGGCGCACCACCACGCCCTCGGGGAAGGCCGACAGCACCCGCCCCGGCGTGCCGCGATCCAGCAGCACGAACACGCCGTGGTCCGACGCTCGGCGGATCAGCCGCCCGAAGGCCTGGCGCAGCCGCAGCCGGACGATCCGGTCGTCGAATTCCTTGGGATTGCCCTCGGACAGATGGATGCGGCGTTCCCGGTGCAGAATGTCCGGACGAGGCCAGGGCACCTTCTCAAACACCACCAGCCGCAAGGCCTTCCCAGGCACATCGACCCCGTCGCGCATCGCGTCGGTGCCTAAAAGGCAACTGGATTCCTCGGTCCGGAAGACATCGACCAGCGTCGCGTTGCCCATCTGGTCAACGTGCTGTGCATACAAAGGAATGTCGTTCGCTTCCAACTCCGGCGCGATCCGCGCATGCACCGCCTGCAACCGTCGGATCGCCGTAAACAGCCCCAGCGCCCCGCCGCCCGACGCCATGAACAGCGCCCGGTACGCCGCCGCCAACTGCCCGATATCGCCCGAGGCCACATCCGTTACCACGAACGCCCGGGTCTGCCGGGCATAGTCGAACGGGGAGGCCACGGCCGCCCGGATCGCGGGGGACGGCAGATGCGGCGCCCCAACCCGCGCCTCGGCCGCCGTCCAGGCCCGTTCGGCATCCGTCGCCCCGGAATCCCGCAGCGTTGCGGAGGTCACCAGCAGCCCATGCGCCGGGGCCGCGAGGCTCATGGCAAAGGGGATCGTCGGATCGAGCCAATGCCGGTGCAGCCCGACATCCACGTCCTGCAAGCCCGATCGCCGATCCAGCTTGAAGAACAGCACGTGTTGCGGCCGGTCCCCAGGTTCGGGACGCGGCTCGCTCAGCCCGTTCAGCATCGCCATCCAGGCGATCAGCGGGTTCAGCGCCCGCCGGGTCAGCGACCGGCCCACCGCCTCAATCCGGGTGCGGGTGGGCATGTCCATGTCCTCGGCCTCGTCATCCAGACGGGCGAGCAACCGGTCGCGCAACGTGGCCAGCGGTTCGGAAATCCGCGCCAGCGCGCGGGACAGCCGTTCGGCGGCGCCAGCCAGATCGTCCTCGATCGGAAAGACGTCGCATTCCATCGAGCCCCAGACGAGCGCGGTACCGCCCTCGGCCCCGGCGGTGCGGGCCAGAACCTGGCGGCGGATCAGCTTCAGCACCGCCTCGGTCGGGTTCACCCGCCCTGGCTCGATCCCCGCCAGTTCCGGCCCCTGCTCCGACAACCGAGACGCCCAGTCCCCGGATGGCAAGGCGGACGCGGCCTGCAAGGCGGCATCAAGCGGCGCCTCCAGTTGCGGCCGGTCGACGACCAGTTCCTCCACCCGCCGCCGCAGCCCGCGAGCACGGGAACGTCCGCCCTCCGCGCCGCGCAGCCAGCGCCGCAGTTCGGCGGTCTCGGCCCCCGACAGCACGGCGGAGAACGCGCTGTCGGCGGCGTCGAAGACGTGATGCCCCTCATCAAACACATAGCGGGTCGGGACGGACGCATCCTCCAACCCGCCCCAGGCCGCCTGGGTCATCACCAGCGCATGGTTCGCGACGACCAGTTCGGCGGTGCGGGAGCGGCGGATCGTGTGCTCGATAAAACAGCGCCGCCAATGCGGGCAGGCGGCGTGGATACACTCGCCCCGCCGGTCCGCCACACCCGCGAACAGCGCCTGGCCATGCAGTTCCGGCAGCCAGCCCGGCAGATCGCCGCCCTGGATGTCGCCGTCATCCGTGACCATCGCCCAGCGCGCGATCAACGCCAGCGGCACGGTGTTGGTCTGGATCATCCCGGCGGTCGAGGCATTCACCGCGTCCTCCAGGTTCAGCAGGCACAGATAATTCTCCCGCCCCTTGCGGATCACGACGCGGCGGCGGCGGTCGGTCGGGTCCGGAAACAGCCGTTCCAGTTCCCCATCGATCTGCCGCTGCAAATGCCGCGTGAAGGTGCTGATCCAGACCGAGCCGTGGTTCTTCTCGGCCCAGACGCTGGCGGGCGCCAGATAGCCGAGGGTCTTGCCCGTCCCCGTCCCGGCCTCGGCCAGAACCAGATGCGGATCGCCCCGAGTCTCCCGCGGGGCGAACGCCCCCGCCGCCGCGCCGGCATAATCCCCCTGGCTGGGGCGTTGCTCGGCCCCCGATCCCAGGATGGCGGCCAGCTTGGCGCGCGCCTCGGCTTCCGTGACGGGGTGGGAGGATGGCGGCGGCGGCTGGGCCTCATCCTCCCATTCCGGCAGGCGTTTCCAGACCTTCATCGGCTCGGTCGACTGCGCCGCGTGGGGGCGGCCGAGCGCTTCGAGGACATAGGGGGCCCATCCCCAACCGGCGGAGCCCATGCGAGCGGCCAAAGGGGCCGCGTCCCGGTTCAGCACGGTGTCGCGGCCCTGGCTCAGGCGATTGACCAGAATGGCCGCGAGGTCCGGCAGCATCGTAGCCTGCGCCTCCAGGCTGGCCGGCGGATCATCGAGGTCGAGCGCCAGGGCCAAGCCACGCGGCGTTGGCGCGGCCGCGTGGGCGGGCAGGACGAACGCGAACAGATCGAGCAGATCGAAGAACGCGCCGGGCCGCATGTTCAGTCGGCGGAAGGTTGCCGGCGCGTGGACCACGATCGGCGGCGGCATGTCGCGCAGGCGGGCGGCCGCCTGTTCGGTCGGCAACACCAGAAGCTCACCATCCGGGGTCAGGATGGCGGCGCGCCCGTGGCCGGCGACGACGGCGGGCGCGTCGGGAAGGGCGATGGATCGATTCACCCGCGGATACTGCCCTGGAATCCCCAGGGAGTCATCGGCCATGATCGGACGATCGGGGGAACGGATTTCACCGGCCGCCCCACTCAATTCTGTCATTCCCGGCCTTGTGCCGGGAACCAATCGCGGCAGGTTGCTGGTGATGGTCCCCGGCACAAGGCCGGGGATGACCGTTCAGATCAGCCCACGCGGTGACAGGCCGCTTCGCCGGATTGCCTGACGGCCGGCCTACCGCACGCGAACCACCCCGCGGCAGCCGTTCAACCCGGTGGCATGATCCTCCGGTTCCGCGCGCGGGTGGCCACATGCAGGTCGTCGGTCATCAGCTTGATCAGATCCACCGGCGCGCCACCGCCCCGCGCCAGGGCCACCGCGCCGACCAACAATGCCTCGGCCTCCGTCGCGCGGCCCTGCGACAGGACCGCATGGGCGAGCATCTCGGTCGTGATCGCGCGCGAGACCGCGTTCGCCTGGCCGATCTCCGCCAGCGTCAGCGCTCGGCGGAATGTGGTCTCGGCCTCCTCCAGCCGGCCACGCGCCATGATCGCGTGGGCCAGCATTTCGGTGGTGATTCCGCGCGACGCCGGAGCCCCACCGCCTTCCTCGATCAGGGTCAAGGCGCGCCGGAATGTCACCTCCGCCTCAGCCGCCCGCCCTTGCAGCAGGATCGCGCGCGCCATCATGTCCATCATGACGCCCCGCGATTCGATCGGCACGCGGCCTTCCTCGGCCAGTTTCAGCGCGCGGCGGAACACCTCCTCCGCCTCCTCCAACCGGCCCTGCGCGAGGATGGCATGGGCGAGCATATCCATCGCCGTGGATTGGAACGACGCGGATGCGTTGCCCTTCTCCGCCATCTCCATGGCCCGGCGGAAAGTGTCCTCGGCCGCGGCGGAACGTCCCTGGTCGAGCAGGGTATCCCCCAGGTTCACCAGTGTTCCGGCGATTGCCTTCGGGCGATCGAACCGATCCCGCAGGTCGAGCGCTTCCCGAAAGCACGCCTCGGCGGCCTGCGCGTTACCACGGCCGGCATAGGCCCGCGCGGCCCGTTCGACCGCCGACGCCAGATCACGCTCCCGTCTCGCGACGCCGCGCAGCCGCTCGATCGCGCGCAGCGCAAGGACCAGGTCGGGGATGTGCGCGGCCGAGGGGCGGCGCGACACGTTGCGACGGTCGATGCCCAGCTTTTCGGTCAGGATACGGCTCGGGTCCGGCTCGATCCGCACGACCATGGCCCGCACCGACCACAGGTCGGGCGCTGCTTCGCGAAACAGCGGAATGAGACCCGGCACGCCCACCAGCACGAGCGTGTGCCTCAGGTTCCGGCGCAGCGGGTTGCGGTTCTGATTCAGCGTTCCCAGGCCCCAGCGCCAGGCCATGTCCCATGCCGCGTGGTCGTCAGCCGAGATCGGCACCGCCGCGGCGAGCCACACCGCGCCGCATTCCTCGGGTGGATCCAGTCCCAGCAGCAAAGGCGCGAGTTGCCGCAAGGCGGAGGGATTGTTCGGCGACACATCCAGAACATCACGTCCCATGCCGGCCAACTGGTCCGCCAGCATCAACTGGCACAGCGCGGCGCCATCGCTGTCCGGCACGATCAGGACCAACAGCGCGAACCCGTCATTCAGGGCGAAGTGGCTGACGACCCGCTGCCACTCGGCCTCGGCCGTTCGGCCGTAACGGCGGCCGAGCGGCGTGGTGCCAATGCCGTTGTCTGACATTACGGCGTGGTCACGGGGTCCGATGAGACTTCGTCGACACGCAGGACCTTGTCGATCTCATCCCGGATCAGGGGATGCACGTCGTACCATTCCTCGGCGTTCACGAAATAAAGAACCCGGTGGCTGTCGAGGAAGCGACTGAGCCGGTTGATCGCGCCCGGTTCCGTATCCGGCAGGGCGGTGGCGCGGTTGCGGGCGATCTCGGCCAACCACCTCGCGTCACTGCGCGCAATCGGAAGATAGTCACGCCGCAGCGCGTTGATCGTCGCCTGCACAACCACGGCATCCACGGGGAGCGCGGACACCGACGCGGAGCGCAGCACGACATCGCGCAGCATTCGCAGCAGGTCGCGCAAATGCCCGCCGCTATGGTCGATCAGTATATCGATCAACCGGTTGCGCTCAGCTTCGTCGTCGCCCAGCAGGCGGCGGGCGCCATCCTCCCCCAGGCGTTTCATCACGACGGAGCGGAAGGCACGCCGGTTGGACTCCGTGGGGGTGCGGGCGGGGTTGTTGTTCCAGAGATGACGCGCCGGCAGCAGGACCATGGCGACCATGCCGGGGGTAACGAATTTCAGCCATGGCGGCGCCGTGTAGACGACGTGGATGTTAGGCAGGCGCAACCGCTCCACATGGATCGTGAAGATGCGTTCGACGCTGTGGATCACGTCCTGTTCGGTCAGCAATCCGCCGCGCATCTGCTCCAACTGGTCGAACAGGAACACGATGTTGGCGCTTTCACCCTTGACCCGCCGGATGCGCTGCACGGCGTCGAGGTAGAAGTCACTGACCTGCTGTTGCAGCGACGCGAGATGGGAGTTCAACACGCGTTGCAGGTTCTGCCGGAAGCTGGAGGCGGTCTTCAGTTCCAGCTTCAGGTCGACGCCGGCCTTGAGCTTGCCGAACACTTCCCGCAGCGGGGCTTCCGCTTCCACGCTGATGCCGGCTTCCGACAGGGACAATTCCGTGTTGGTGAGGAAGTTCAGCAGTCGGCCCCAGAAGGACTCGGTCAGGACCGGCGCGCCGGGCATCTCGGCCACCGCCTCTCCGAACGCCGCGGCGAGCACGATCAGCAGTTCGGTGATGTCAACCGGTTCGGCGGGGTTCAGGTAGTCAAGCGCATTGGCATAGACGACCACGAAATCATTCTGTTCGAGACGTTGCTTGAGCCGTAACAGTTCCGTGGTCTTGCCCGAGCCGCTGAAGCCCGAAAAGAGCTGGATACTCTCGACCGGCGCGAAGGCGATGGAGGTGAACATCCGCGCGACGGGGTCATCCTGGATGTTTCCCTCATGCAGTGGTTCGTAATACGGGCTGCCGGGGCTGAGAGGCTCATCGGCCAGGCGGCGGTGCGTGTCCTTGAGGAAGTGGAAGGCATCGGCACCGACCGGCTTGGGCAATGGCGTCGGGATGCCGATGGAGGGCCGGGGCCAGACGTTTGGCTCTGCCTGGCTGGAGGTCTCGGCAACCTGGGTTGCGGGCGTGGTCCGTGGCGCTGGGGTCAGCCGCATGGGCAATGGGTTCCGTGATGGCTGGAAGGGAAACTGAAATGGACGTGCCGGGCTGAGCGGACGGTTAGGCTGGCGGGGTGAATGTCCCGCGCGACAGTCCGGCTGGCTCCGGATGTGATGGGCGGGCGCCGGCTTGGGCCGGATTTCTCACCGGACATGGGGTAGCATCGGTCGGAATTTTGTAACTCCCAAGCACCCCCTGGGTGAGTCCGATTGGCAACAATGGGTTCCTGTTTTCGCGTCCGCGCTTGAAGCTGATTGCGTGCGGAGCGGGAACATGAGTCAACGTCGGGATGGAACTGCCTCCCGATGTGCGTGCGTTGATCG
>CAMCDA010000055.1 GCA_945873195.1 Asaia bogorensis | reverse complement strand
GAGGCAACCAGGCCGCAACCAGCCAGCGAGTTGCCAGCCGACGGGGAGTACTGCAGGCCGAAGTCGAAGCCCGAGAAGTTCGGCGACAGGTAGACGATCTTCTGGGTGTCGTATTCGTCACCCGAACCCGACAGGAACGCGAACGGCGGAGCGGAGTTGCCGCCGATCGAGGTCTGAAGGTCCGACCCGTTGAAATGCGAGCTCGGGGAGTAGGTCTGCAGGGTCGTGCGGCCCTGGTCGAACAGGCTGATCAGGCCGTCACCCATGCCGAAGCGGATGATACCCAGCTCATTGGTGCCGGCGTAGACGAACGCGCGACGCATATACAGCGTGTTCGTGTTGGTGATCGCGCCAGCCTGGGCGGTCGGGGCATTGATCGGCGGGGTGTTGGAAGCGCCGGAGAAGTTCGTGCGAACCTCGAACGCGCCACCGTAGCGGAGGCCGTTGGCGGCCATGCCGTCGGCGCCGCCATACAGGCGCATCCAGGAGCTCATCTGGTTCGACGTGCGCGTCTGCGGCGACGCGGTGCCGGCGGCGGACGTGCTCATCAGAGAGTTCCAACCCTGGTACCACTGAACAGTGACGCGAGAGTTGAAGTGGATGACCAGGGTGCCCGGGGTCGGGACAGCGCTGGCGCCCGAGCGGGCCGTGCCGAACGCGTTGTTGTTGTTGTTGGCACCCGGGGTCGCACCCGGCTTGCCGATCAACTGACCCTGGATCGGGTTGGCGATCTGGACGGTCGGGGTCGGGACGTTCGTCTCGATGCCACGCATCACGTCACCAGGACGCTGACCCATGGGGGCCGGGAACGCCGGGGCCGGCGTGGTCTGGGCAATCGCAGTGCTGACAACGCCAACCGTGCCAAGCGTGCAAACGCTCGCAAGCAATAGTTTACGCATTAAGTCCTCCATCATAGGCCGAACGAGCCGGCGATCTCAGCCATTCCCCCCCCGCCGGATAGAGAGCCCGGGACGGACCAGCCGTTTCTACCGGCGCATTGATTGCTCGTTATCATATTTGATGCAAGACAAGCAGCGGCACTTTCATGGCATTCGCGAAACACTGTGGCGCATTCGCCACATCATCCTTCGGCGAGCGCTCCAATCGCCGCCGCGCCCGCGCAATGGCGCAGCCGGCGGGCGGTTTTGCCATCGATCCCCCCAAGCGCCGCGACCGCGATCGGGGCCGTTCGCGCCAGCCGGCACCAGCGCACCGCGCCAAGAGCAGGCTCCCCCGGGTGGCTCGCGGTCGGGAAGGCTGGGGACAGGAAAGCCAGGGTGGCCCCGTTGCGACTCGCCCGCAGCAATTGGGCCGGGTCATGCGCCGAACTCGTGATCAGCCCCCGGCGACGACGCGGGCCGGGCCAATGGCCGCCGCGCAGATGCACGCCCGCCCCCAACGCCGCCGCCAGCCGCGAGTCGCCCGCCACCACCAGCGCCAACCGCCGCTGCCGGCAAATCCGCGCCAAATCCCGTCCAATCGCCGCTCGGCCTGGATGATCGTCATGCCGCAGCACGACACCCGAGATCCCCCGCGGCAGCAGACGCGCGGCGGGGCGCGGATCGGGCAGCCGGCGCGTATCGGTGAACAGCCACAGCACCGGCAGCCGGCCCGCGCCCCGACGGCGGGCGGCCACCGAACGTCCCCAGGCGAGCAAGGCCGGATCGCTCATGCGCGCCGGACTGCCCATGCGCGGTTGTCCGCCAGCGCCAAACATGCATCCTCGGGCACCGAGCCACAGCCGGAACCCTCGTGAGCAAGCACAGGCAGCGGATCGACGCCGAATTTCAGCAGGGTCTGAACCTCCATGCGGCGGGCCGGATGGCCGAGGCCGACCGGGTCTATCGGTCCATCCTGGCCGTCGAACCCGGACACGCGGACTCACTTCATATGTTGGGCGTGCTGGCGCTGCAAACGGACCAGCCGGCCGCCGCACTGGCTTGGCTGGATCAGGCCGTGAATGCCGCCCCCTCCGCCGCCCTGATCCACGCGCACCGCGCCAACGCCCTGCTGGCGCTGGGCCGAGCGGCGGAGGCGGAAACGGCTTGCCGGGTGGGGCTGGGTTACCGGGGGGATTGCGTGGAGGCCTGGCGGACCCTGGCGCAGGCGCTCAGTGAAATGCGGCAATACGCCGACGCGGTGGAAGCGTGTGAACGTGTCCGGTCGCTCGATCCCCAGGCGCCCCAGGCCCATAACGAACTGGGCCTCGCCTTGGGGCGCGCCAACCGGCAGGCGGACGCCGTCGCCACGTTCCAGCGCGCTTTGCGGCTGTACCCGGATGATGACGTGATCCGGGGCAACCTCGCCAATGCCTTCAAGGAAGCGGGACGCCCGCGGGAAGCCGAGACGGTGTATCGCGCCATGTTGGCCCGCGCGCCCGATGACGTCGTCACCCGGTTCAACATGGGCATCGTGTTGCTGCTGGCCGAGCGGTTCCAGGAGGGGTGGGCGGAATGGGAATGCCGCTTCCAGGCGGACTCGGCCCTGATCTGGGACGACGCTCGGCCGTTCTGGCGGGGGGAGCCTTTGGCCGGGCGCACCTTGCTGGTCCACGGAGAGCAAGGGTTGGGCGACATGATCCAGTTCGCCCGCTATCTGCCTCTTCTGCCGCGTGACGGCCAGGTGGTTCTGCGCGTCCAGGCCCCCTTGGTTCGGCTGCTGTCCGGGATCGCCGGGGTGGATCGGCTGGTGGCGCTGGACGACCCGGTCCCCGAAGCCACCGTCCGCTGCGGCGCCATGAGCCTGCCTTTTCTGCTCGGCCTGCCCCGGCCCGAGGATTGCCCCACCCCGATCCCCTATTTGGTCCCCGATCCGGGGATGGCGGCGCAATGGCGGGATCGGCTGGCGGCGCTGCCGGGCTTGAAGGTCGGGCTGGCCTGGGCGGGCAATCCCGACCCGGCGCGGATGGGATGGCGGCGCTCGGTGCCGGTCGAGCGGCTGGCGGGGCTTGGCGATGTGCCGAACGTGTCGTTGATCTCGTTGCAGAAGGGGATACAGGTGACCGGCCCCCTGGCCGATCGGGTTGTGGATTGGACGAGCGATCTGGGGGATCTGGCCGACACCGCGGCGTTGGTGGCGGGGCTGGATCTGGTGATCAGCGTGGACACGTCGGTGGCGCATCTGGCCGGCGCGCTGGGCCGGCCCGTCTGGGCGCTGATCCGCGCCGATCCCTGCTGGCGCTGGGGCCTGGGCCGGGAGGACAGCGCCTGGTACCCGACGTTGCGCCAGTTCCGGCAGGACGTGGCCGGGTCGTGGGAGGCGCCGATTGCCCGTGTGTGTGAGGCTCTCCGGCGGCTGGGGTAGGCGCTACAGGAACTTCAGGGCGACGAACCCGCCGATGATGCCGGCGGCTACCAGGACGGTGATCAGGGTCAACCGCCGTTCGATGAACTCCCGCGCCCAGTCGCCCATGAAGTGGAGCAGGCCGGCCACGAGGAAGAAGCGCCCGCCGCGCGTGATGATGCTGGCCACCATGAAGACCCAGAAATCGAACCCGGCGGCGCCCGAGGCGATGGTGACGATCTTGTACGGGATCGGTGTCAGGCCCTTGATGAGGATGATCCACAGCCCCCACTCGGCATACATCGCCTTGAACGCGGCGAATTTATCGCCGTAGCCGTAGAAGGCGATGATCGGCTGGGCGAGTTGCTCGAACACCGCGTAGCCGATGAGGTAGCCGAGCGCGCCGCCCAGGACGCTGGCGATGGTGCAGATGGCGGCGAAGCGCCATGCCCGGTCGGGGCGGGCGAGGCACATGGGCACGAGCAGGACGTCGGGCGGGATCGGAAAGAAGCTGCTTTCCGCGAAGGACACGAGCGCGAGCCACCAGGGCGCGCGCGGCGATCCGGCCAGTGCCAGGGTACGGGTGTAAAGATCACGGAGCATGGGCGGCGTCATATCAGCCAGGATCGGGCTGGTCACGGGGGATCTGACCGGGGGAGCCAGCTCGGGTGGTTGGCCACAAGGCAACCGCACCTGGCCGCCTTCCGTCCTGGGCGGGCTCGACCCGCCCAGGACGGAAGGAGCCATCCCGGGGCCAATTCCGACTACCATGGGCACGCCCATGCAGGGGGTTGGCCATGCGGGGCGGCGGCCCTATCCTGGACAGCCGTGTTTGAGCAAGGATCCCGGATGCGTCGCTTTATTTGGCTGCTTGTCCTGTTGGGCTTGGCACTCCCACGCATCGCCACCGCCCAAACCGCCGCGGGCTACCCGCATTCATTCCTGTTCGGCGCCTGGGTCGGCGGCGTGTTTCCCGCCCCCACGACATTGAACGCCCGCGAATGCCTGGCCACCCCGACGATCATCTTCACAAAGGATGTCGTCATGAGCGCCAACCCCTTCGACGCAAGCTACGCCCAAAGCCTGGTCGAGACGGTGCGTGACTCCGGGAACGGCGTCGAATTCCGCCTGGTGCGGGTTGGCGCGCCGCCAGCGCCGATGAGCCCGTTCGGGCTTGGCCAGCAGATGGGTGGCGACACGATCGGCTTCGGCTGCGGCAACCCCGCGGTGCTGCGCGTGCTGCGGCGTGGAGAGAACGAGATCTCCTTTCCCAATTGCTCGGTCTACCCGTACCCCCTGGTCCGCTGCCCTGGCTAAGCGCCATCAGCCCGCCCAATAAACTCCCCCAATAAACTCCCCCAATAAAACTCCAAGGAGACGATCCATGACAAAATCCGTTGCCCGCGTGCTGGCGGAAAGCCTGGAGGCGCATGACGTCGACCAGATCTTCTGCGTCCCCGGCGAAAGCTATGTCGGCCTGACCAGCGTGCTGGCGGAACGGAACTCCATCCGGATGATCGTCTGCCGGCATGAAGGCGGCGCGGGCTTCATGGCGGCGGCGGACGGGCGGCTGCGGAACCGGGCGGGCGCGATGATCGTCTCCCGCGGGCCGGGCCTGGCGAACGCGATGGTGGCGTTGCACTCGGCGTTCCATGACGCGACGCCCATGGTGATCATGGTCGGGCAGGTGGAGCGGAAGGATTTCGGCCGGCAGGCGTTGCAGGAGCAGAACTACTCCAAGCTGCTGAGCGACATCACCAAATGCGTGATCGAGGTGAATGAGCCAGAGCAGGCGTCCGAGGCGATCGCCCGGGCCTTCCATCTGGCGGAAAGCGGCACGCCCGGCCCGGTGGCGGTGATCCTGCCGGAGGATATCTTCGACGACACGACCGACGCCGAGGTGAACCTGCCGCGGCCGCGCGCCGTGGCGGGGCCTCGGACCGGCGATCTGGACCGGCTGGCGGAGATGCTGGCGAAGGCCGAACGGCCGCTCGTGCTGGTGGGCGGGGCGATGCTGTCGGACATACTGGCCGACCCGGCTGCCTCCGACGACCTGAAGCGGCTGTCGGAGGAATGGGTGCTGCCGATCAGCCCGACCCATCGTCGCCCGCATCTGTTCGACAACCGCCACCCGAACTACGGCGGCTACATGGGCATTCGGGTGCCCAAGGACCTGATCACCGAGATGAAGAAGGCCGATCTGCTGATCAGCCTGGGCGAGCGGATGACGGACTCGGTCAGCCAGTCCTATTCCTTCCCCGAGGCGCCGCAGCCGCAGCTTCCCTTCGTCCATGTCTGGCCCGACCCGAACGAGATCGGGCGCGTCTGGCGGGTGGACCTGGGCATTCCGGCGTCTCCGCATGAGGTGATCAAGGGCCTGCTGGCCAAGGGCGCGCCGGCGGATGCCGCCAAGCGGCGCGGCTGGGTCGACGGGCTGCACGGCCACAGCACGAAGCTGATGGCGAAGGAGTGGCTGCCGACGACGGACGGCATCAACTTCGCCGCCATCGTATGTGAGATCGACAAGCATCTGGCGCCCGATGCGATCGTGACGACGGATGCCGGCAATTTCGGGTCCTACGTGCATCGGTATGTCCATTTCGCGCCGGGGCAGATCTTCCTGTCCTCGATCGTGGGCGCGATGGGGTCGGGCGTGCCGATGGCGGTCGCGGCGACGCTGCGTCATCCGAACCGGCAGGTCGTGGCATTCGTAGGCGACGGCGGGGCGCTGATGATGGGGAACGAGATCGCGACGGCGTTCCAGTACGGGACCAACCCGATCATCGTGATCTCGGACAACTCGATGTACGGGACGATCGGGATGCACTCCTACATGCGCTATCCGGAGCGGAAGTTCATGGAGGCGATGAAGCTGACCAACCCGGATTTCGCGGCCTGGGGTCGGTCGTTCGGGGCCGAGGCGATCACGATCCGCGAGGAATCGGAGATCGCGTCGGGCATCGCCGCGGCCTTCGCGGTGAAGACGAAGCCGGTGGTGGTGCACTGCCTGACCTCGGCGATTCAAATGAGCGCGTGGCGCCGGTTCGAGGGTGGCGAAAAGCTGCCCTGATCCACCTGAACCGGTCCCCCCTCCCCTGGAGGGAGGGGGCCAGGGGAGGGGGTGACGCGCCCCCGCCCTTTCCACCGAACGTAACGACCCAGGGCACCCTGCCCCTCCTTGCCCGGACCCCACCCATGCGCATCGCCCTGATCCACGCCCTCAAGCACTCCGTCGTCCCGGTCGAGGAAGCCTTCGCGCGCCTCTGGCCCGCGGCCCGCACCACCAACCTTCTGGACGACTCCCTGTCCGCCGACCTCGCGCGCCAGGGGTCTCTGGACCAGGCGATGACCGAGCGGTTCCTGACGCTCGCCCGCTACCAGAAATCCATCGGGGCGGACGGCATCCTGTTCACCTGCTCCGCCTTCGGGCCATGCATCGAGGCCTGTGCCGCCGACCTCTCCCCCATTCCCGTCCTGAAGCCGAACGAAGCGGCGATCGAGGAAGCCGTCGCGCTGTCGGGCCCCAGCGGCCGGATCGGGCTGCTGTCGACCTTCCCGCCGACGCTGCAATCCATGCCGCCCGAATTCTCCGCCGTGGCACCGGGCGTCACCCTGGTCCCCTGCCTGGCCGAGGGCGCTCTGGCCGCGCTGGACCGCGGCGACATGGCCGAACACGATCGTCTGTCCGCCGCGGCGTCGGTCGCCCTGAAGGACTGCGACGTGATCCTGCTGAGCCAGTTCAGCCTCGCGCGGGTCAAGCCGCTGGTGGAGCAGGCGACCGGCAGGCCGGTGCTGACCACGCCCGACAGCGCGGTGCGGAAGCTGCAACGGCAACTGGGGGCCTGATCCGGCCCGCCAGGATGTTTCCCTCGGCCCGAGAGCGGGCTTGATCTTCGACCCGAAGTGACTTCACAGTGGTGTTATGCCAACGCGGCGATCCGACCGCCGCGTCAAAAACACCGGCAACACGCAGTGAGGAAACGCAATGAAACGCCTTTTGCAATGGGGCACCGCCGCCCTGATCGGGCTCGCGGGTCTTGGGGCCCAGCCCGCCGCCGCCGCGGATGACACGATTCGCTTTGGCTACTCGGAACTGCTGTCCGGGGCCTTCGCCCAGGTCGGCGACCAGGGCATCAAGACCATCCAGACCGTCATCGACGGGGTCAACGCCAAGGGTGGCGTGCTCGGCAAGAAGATCGTCCTGGTGCCCATGGACAACAAGGGCCAGGCGGCGGAGGCGATCATCAACCTCCAGAAGATGGTCGATGAAGGCATTCAGATCATCTTCAACTGCGGCCCGTCGAACGTCGGCAGCGCGCTGATCGGGGCTGTTGAGAAAAACAACGCCCGTAACAAGGACAATCGCGTCCTCTATATCAACTGCGGCGCCCTGGCACCCGAGTTGACCAACGAACAGTGCAACTTCTGGCATTTCCGCTTCTCGATGCATGCCGGCCAGCAGGCCGAGATCATGATCCGGTCCATGCCGAAGACCATCACCAAGGTCTACCTGCTGAACCAGGACTACATCTTCGGCCAGTCCGCCCAGCGTGACATGAAGAAGTACCTGGCGGCCCTGCGCCCAGATGTGCAGGTCGTTGGCGAGGAAATGATCCCCCTCGGCAAGATCAAGGACTTCTCATCCTACGTCGCCAAGGTGAAGGCCTCGGGCGCGGAAGCACTGATGACCGGCAACTGGGGCCAGGATCTGTCGCTGCTGGTCAAGGCCGGCATGGATGCGGGCCTGCCCATCGAATACCACACGATGCTGGGTCACCTGGCGGGCAGCCCGACCGCGATCGGGCCCGGCGGCAACAACCGCGTCCACTCCGTGCTCTCGATGCATGAAAACGTGGGCGTTGAAACCAACAACGCGGAGCTGGATGCCTGGATCCAGGCGTTCCGCAAGAAGTTCGACTTCGATTTCATCTTCGGTGACCGCCGCACCGCGGTCGAGATGACCGTAGCCGCCATCGCGAAGGCGGGATCGACCGACCCGTTCAAGGTCGCGATGGCGCTGGAGGGCATCACGATCACCGATGCCGCCGGCCAGCCCGCGACGATGCGGAAGGACGATCACCAGATCATCCTGACCTACTACGGGTCTCGCTTCACCAAGGATGTGAAATACGACTCGGAGAAGACCGGCCTCGGCTGGAAGACCCAGACCGTGGTGAAGCCCGGCGATCTGGACGCGACGCATAGCTGCAAGATGAAGCGTCCCGCCAGCTAGGACGGTTCCTCCCCTCCCCGGGCGTTCCGCCTGGGGAGGGAAACGGGCGGATCGGCCACCATTCCGCTTGACGCCGCCGGCCAGGATGGCAAGCCTGCGCGGCATGAGCCCCGAGACCCATGCCATCATCGAGAACCTGGCCCGCGTCCGCGACCGCATCGCGAACGCCGCCATCAATGCCGGCCGCCGGCCGGAAGACGTGACGCTGGTCGCCGTCTCCAAGACCAAGCCCCAGGAAGCGGTGCTGGCCGCGCTGGCCGCCGGGCAGACCGTGTTCGGCGAGAACCGGGTGCAGGAAGCCGAGGGCAAGTTCCCCACCCTGCGCGCCACCCACCAATTCAGCCTCCACCTCATCGGCGGTTTGCAGACCAACAAGGCCCGTGACGCCGTCCGCATCGCCGATGTGATCGAAACCCTGGATCGCCCGAAGCTGGCCGACGCCCTGGACGCGGCGATGGTCAAGGAAGCCCGCCGCCCGACCCTGCTGATCGAGGTCAACACCGGCGCGGAACCACAAAAATCCGGCATCGCCCGTGCCGAGGCCGACGCCTTCATCACCGACTGCAAGGACCGCTTCGGCGCCACCCTGGCCGGCCTGATGTGCGTGCCGCCGCAGGGCGGAGACCCGGCACCGCATTTCGCCTGGCTCGCCGACCGCGCCGCCCGCCATGGGCTGGGCGTGCTGTCCATGGGCATGTCGGCGGATTTCGAGATCGCGATCGCCAACGGCGCCACCTGGGTCCGGGTCGGCAGCGCCATCTTCGGATCGCGATAACCGCGCGCCCCCTTGAGGCGGCCGCCGAACCCTGGCCATCATGCCGCCCTGAACCCCAGGGCCGGCGGGCATCATGCATTTTGATCTGAAGCTGTGGCGGCTGACGCGCGGGATGCGTGGCCGGATGACCGCCTCCGTCATCCTTGGCCTGCTCGCCTTGGCGGTTGGGATCGCGCGTTTTGCCTTTCTCGGCCTGTTCATCGCTGGCGTGTTCCGCGGCGACCCCGCCTCCGCCCTGGCCTGGCCGCTGGTCGGCGCGGCGGTCGCGATCCTGCTGCGCGGGGTCCTGGATCACGCGCGGACCATGATCGCCCACCGGGTCGCCGCCCAGGTGCAGGAAACTCTCCGCGCGAGCCTGTTCGACAAGATCACCGCCCTCGGCCCTGCCTGGTTCGGCGCCGAACGCACCGGCGGGGTCATGCTGTCGATGGTCGATGGGGTGGAGCAGCTTCAGACCTTCTTCGGCCAGTACCTGCCCCAGGTTGCCATCGCCATCTGCGCCCCCGTGGCAATCTTCGCCTTCATCGCGTGGTGGGACCTGCCGGTCGCCACGATCATGCTGGCCGCCGCCCTGTTCACGCTGGTCATGCCCGCCGCCGTCCACCGCAAAACCAGTCGAGCCTCCCGCGCGCGCCAGTCCGCCTTCAAGTCCTTTGGGGAGGAATTCCTCGACGCCGTTCAGGGCTTGCCGACGCTCAAGGCGTTCGGCCAGAGCGCCTCCTACGGTCGGATGCTCGCCGCCAAGGCCCGCGCGCTGTCCGATTCCACCTTCTGGGTCCTGGCGCTGAACGTCATGACCCGCGGCTTCACCGACCTCGGCACCGCGCTGGGCGCGGCCCTGGCGCTGGTGGTCGGCGCGTGGCGCGTGTCCGAGGGTCACATGAGCCTCGATGCCCTGCTGATCGTCCTGATGGCGGGCACCGAGATTTTCCGCCCCCTGCGCGACCTGCGCTCCGTGCTGCACCAAGGCCTGAACGGCCAGGCCGCCGCCGCCGGCATCAACGCCCTGCTCGACACGCCCCTCTCCGCTCCGGCCGCCCCCGCCCACCCCATTCCGGTGGCGGGGATCACGGCGTCCATCGTGTTCGAGGCCGTCGATTTCGCCTATCCCGGTGGGCGCGGGCCCGCGCATCGGGGGCTGACATTCACGGTGGCGGCGGGCGAGCGAGTGGGTATCGTCGGCCCGTCAGGCTCCGGCAAGTCATCCATCGTGCGGCTGTTGCTGCGCCTGCATGATCCCCAGGCCGGGGCGATCCGGATCGGCGGACACGCGCTGACCAGCCTCGACCCCGACGCGCTGCGCGGCCTGATCGCCGTGGTCGCCCAGGACACCTATCTGTTCCACGGCACGGTGGAGGAGAACCTCCGCCTCGGCCGTCCCGACGCGACCGAGGCCGATCTGGTTGCCGCCGCAGCCGCCGCCAACGCGCACGGGTTCATCACCGCCCTGCCCGATGGCTACCAGACCGTGATCGGCGAACGCGGCGCGCGCCTGTCCGGCGGCCAGCGCCAGCGCCTCGCCATCGCCCGCGCTTTGCTGCGCGACTCCCCTATCCTGGTGTTGGATGAGGCCCTGTCCTCGGTCGATGCCGAGAACGAAGCCGTGATCCAGCAGGCGCTCGACCGGCTGATGGCGGGGCGGACGACGCTGATTCTGGCGCATCGTTTGTCCAGCGTGATCGGCGCCGACCGCATCCTGGTGCTGGAGGATGGGCACGTCACCCAATCCGGCACGCATACGGCGATGATCGCGGTCGATGGCCCCTATCGCCGCCTGATGGGGCCGCAGCTTTCGGAACGGCGATCCGGTTCGGCCGATCCGTTCGACCTCCTGCCAGAAACGCCGGTTTCAACCGAGGGGCCGGCGCGGGGCGCCGTGGTCCAGGCCTTGTCCGACGATGCGGCCCAGGTCGGCTGGCCCGACACGATCCGCGCCTTGCTCCGGTTCGTCCGCCCCTATCGCGGCCAGATGGCGATCACCATGGCGGCGGGGATCGGGCGGGTCATCGCCTTCATCTCGGTCGGCGTCCTCGGTGCCTTCCTGCTGGCGGCCGTTCGCGAACATGCGCCGACCACCGCCCTGGTCACGGCCCTGCTGATCGCCGCGCCCGCCGCCGCGCTGCTGCATTGGCTGGAATCCTGGATCGCCCATGCCATGGCCTATGCGCTGCTGGCCGAGATGCGGATCGACCTGTTCCGCAAGCTGGATGCGCTCGCCCCGGCCTATCTGCTGCGCCGCCGCTCCGGCGATCTGGTCGCGCTGGCCACGCAGGACGTCGAGACGGTCGAGTATTTCTTCGCCCACACCATCGCCCCCGCCATCGTCGCCGGCCTGGTGCCCGCGGCGGTGCTGATCGGTCTCGGCTGGATCGCCTGGCCGCTCGCCCTCGTCCTCGCCCCGTTCCTCCTCTACGCCGGTCTCTCCCCCGTTCTCGGCCGTCAACGGATCGACACGCTGGCATCCGCGGCCCGCGGCGCGCTGGGCGGCATGGGCGCGCATGTGACCGAGACCATCCAAGGCCTGGCCGAACTGGAGGCGTTCAATGCCACCGGCCGCCGGCGGAACGGGTTCATGGAGACGGTGCGGCGCTATCAGTCGATGCGCCTGTCGCTGCTGGCCGACCTGACGTTCCAGTCCAGCGCGTTGGAGGTCGTGACCGGCCTCGGCGGGCTGGCGGTGGCCGCGACCGGGGCGATGCTGGTGTCCCAAGGCGCGATGGCGCCCGCCATGCTGCCGCTGGTCGTGTTGATCTCCATCGCCGCCTTCCTGCCGGTGTCGGAGATCGCGCAGGTCGGGCGGCAATTGGCCGACACGATTTCGTCCACCCGACGGCTGCATGTCGTCCATGCCGAACCGGTGCTGATTGCGGACGGGCCAGACGAACCGGCGGCGCCCGTGGGTGGAGCCGCGGTTCGGTTCGACGCGGTTCGCTTCACCTATCCGGGGCGGTCGGACCCGGCGCTGTCGGGGATTTCCTTCGACATCCCGGCGGGTGCGACGGTCGCCCTGGTCGGTCCATCGGGCGCCGGCAAGACCACGGTTGCCAATCTGCTGCTGCGCTTCTGGGATCCCGACTCAGGTACGATCCGCCTGGATGGCGCCGATCTGCGGAGCCTGACCCTGGACGGGCTGCGCGGACGCATCGCCCTGGTCGCGCAGGACACCTACCTGTTCAACGACACGTTGGAGGCGAATGTCCGCCTCGCCCGCCCCGATGCGACACAGGCGCAAATCGCGGTCGCCTTGTCCCGCGCCGCCTTGTCGGACTTCGTCGCCGGATTGCCCGAGGGGTTGGCGACACGGGTTGGCGAACGCGGGGTCCAACTGTCCGGCGGGCAGCGCCAACGCATCGCCATCGCCCGCGCCTTCCTGAAGGACGCGCCGCTGTTGGTGCTGGATGAGGCGACATCCCACCTCGATACGATCAGTGAGCAGGCGGTTCGGGCGGCGCTGGACGCGCTGATGGAGAATCGCACGACGATTGTGGTGGCGCATCGGCTCTCGACGATCCAGGCGGCCGACCTGATCCTGGTGATGCGTGACGGGACGGTCGTCGAGTCTGGCAACCATGCCGCCCTGTTCGCCAGGCGGGGCGTTTATGCCCGTCTGGTCGAGCAGCAGATGGCGGGCGTCGCTACGGCGGACACCGAATCGTCATCGGGTTGAACCAAACGCCCGCTGGCCACACACTGCCCGCATGTTCGCTGTCATATTCGAAGTCGAGCCGCGGCCGGATCACTGGGACGCCTACCTGGCCCACGCCGCGGCGCTGCGACCGGACCTGATCCAGATTGATGGGTTCCTGGATAACCGCCGCTACAACAGCCGCCGCCACCCCGGGCGATTGCTGTCCCTGTCGCTATGGCGGGACGAGAAATCGGTGATCCGCTGGCGCACCCAGGCCGGCCACCACGCGGTGCAGGAAGCCGGAAGGCAATCCGTCTTCCGCGACTATCACCTGCGGGTGGGCGAAGTGACGCGGGACAACGGGATCGCTCCGTCGCAAGCGAGGCTGGACGAAACCGAAACCGGTTCGGCCAAGGCCGTCAGCCTGATTGAAACGCAGACGATCGACCCACCGCCCGACGTCCTGGACTGGGATCTGTTCGACGGCATCACGATCCCCGGATCGAGCCTGCTGCTGCTGTCCTGGCCGAACTCGGCCGCCATGGAAGCCTGGACCTCCCCGGACGGGACCCGGCGCCTGGATGTACGGATCATCCGGGACTACGGCCTGAACGACCGGCGCGAGGCACCGCAATACCATCGCCCTGTCGGTCAGGATCGCTAACGCCCGATCTGCTCTGAGCAACGGTCCTGATGAGGCCCCGCCGTCGCCGGCCTGTTTGCCGCATCGACGGGAACCGCGCTAGCGTCCCGGCGGGAACAGTCAAAGGGGGAAACCATGGCCAAGATCGCGGTCGTCACCGGCAGCAATGGCATGATCGGGCAGGCGACCTGCCGGAAGCTCATGCAATCCGGACTCCTGGCTGTCGGGGTGGATATCGGGGCGGAGGGCAAGGGCAACTGGCCCTATTACCAATGCGACCTGACCAACCTGGACCGCATGGCGGAAACCCTCGCCGCGATTGAGAAAGACCATGGGCTGATCCAGGTTCTGTTCAACAACGCCGGCGTGTTCCACCCCGAGTCCGACTGGCTGGATGTGCCACCGGAGCAGTTCGACGCGACGATGGATGCCAATGTCCGCGTGCCGTTCTTCGCGACGCAATGGGTGGCCAAGCGCCTGATCGCCGCCGGTCAGACCGGGGCGATCGTTACGACGGCCTCGATGGCCGGCGTCAACGGCAGCTCGGTGGTTGAATACGGCGCCTCCAAGGCCGCGGTCATCAACATGACCAAAAGCCTGGGGCGGCGCCTCGGCAAGCACGGCATCCGCGTCAACGCCATCGCGCCTGGCCTGATTCAGACGGCGATGGGCGCGCGCGTACCGGAAGTGTCGAAGAAGCGCGCCCTTGGCAGCGCCCTGGGGCGGGTTGGCGAACCGGAGGAAATCGCGTCCGTCGTCGATTTCCTCGCCAGTGACGCGGCCAGCTTCATCACCTGCACAACGATCGAGGTGAACGGCGGTTCCTGATCAGGCGGCTATGTCGCGCTGCACCTTGGGATCGTAGTTGGCGTCGGTCCACTTGGTGATCCACCCCTCATAGGTGATCGGTTCCCAGCGCGGCGCGTTGTCCGGACCAGTGCAGGTCGGCAGGCACTCGATCCGTGTGTCGAGATGCGGCGCCATGAAGAACGGGACCGCGTAACGGTGCCGGTCGGTCGGCGGCAGCGCCCGGTGCGGAGTCGACTTGAACCGGGCGTTGGTCCAGCGCCGCAGCGTATCGCCAGAATTGACCGCGAACGACCCGGGCACGTGCGGGACGTCCAGCCATTCCTTGTTGGGCATGCGAACCTGTAGCCCGGGAACTTCGGATTGCGGCAGGAACGTCATGAAATTCGCATCGGTGTGAGGTGCGATGCCAAACTGGTTCGCCTCGGCTTGCGTCGGCGGATAATGCGACAGACGCAGGTTCGACTGGCTGTCGATGAATGACGGCAGGAAGAACCCGGGATCAAGGTCAAGCGCCACAGCGACCGCCGGCAGCAGGCGATTGGTGAATTCATCCATCGCCCGGTAGTACTCCAGGACGTTGGCGCGGAACCCCGGCATGTCAGCCTCATTCGGCCACATGTTGGCGCCGGCGAAGCGGCGGTTGGCCGCACGCATCGGGTGATCGGGCGCGCGCTCCCGCTTCATGAAGAAGGCTTCGTTCAGGTCGGGCTTGTCGTTGTCGTTGACGTCGGACGTCCAGACCGCATACCGGCCCATCGCCATGTAGCCGTTGTTGTGCTCGTTCAGTTTCAGGCCGACCTTGCGATCCATCGGCAGGTCATGCAGCCGTTTTGATTCCGCAAAGGTCTGGGAGATCAGTGACGCCGGCACGCCATGGCCGGTGATGATGAAGAAGCCGACCTGGGTCAGGGCGTCATGGATCTGCTTCGCGGTCGCCTGCAGGGCGCCCGGCTTGGCCGCGACATAGTCGCTGAGATCAATCACGGGAATGGCGTTCGTCATGGCGGGCCCCAATGGTGATGCGTCGGGCAGAATGACGGCCCGGACCTTCACGGGTCAAGCGATCAAGCGGATCGCGGGCCGCCGTCTGCCCGCGATCCGAAGAAAGCGCGGCGGTCATTTCATGCCGGTGATCGACGCCGTCAGCGCCCGCGGGTCCCGAACCGGCCAGCGATCGGCGTCCACCTGGATGATGAACTCGGATACGAGGCGATTGAATTGATCCGGGTCCTCGATGTTGATCGTGTGGCCGCAGTTCGGCATCACCGACAGTGCCGAAGTTGGGATGGTCTGCTTCATCAGCAGCGCCGGTTGCAGGCAGGGCCAGTCCTCATCACCGGTCAGGACCAGCGTCGGCACGGTCAGCGCCTTCATCTGATCGACCAGGTCATACAGCGACGGACGTTCCCGCTGCACACCGAGCTGGGTGTTGCGGTGGCCGAGGGCCGATTGGTCAGCCAGTTGCGCCTTGAACTCGGCGAAGCCACGCGGGTTCTTGTTTTCGAACTGCACGCGGGTCGGGCCATAGGCGTATTTCTCGGCGAAGGCCTCGGCGCCATTTTCGTCCAGAAACGCCGCGATCGCTTCCGCTTCGGCACGGAACTTCTGGCTTTGCCCCTTTTCCGCGCCATACCCGCAGCCGGCGACGCAGAGCGACAAAGCGCGGTTGGGATGGCGAAAGCCGAAATGCAGCGTGGCAAATCCGCCCATCGACAGGCCCACGATATGGGCCTTGGCGATCCCCAGATGATTCAGGATCGATGCGATATCATCGGCCGCGCGGGCCTGCGAGTATTTCGCCACGTCTTCCGGAATGTCCGACGGAGCGTATCCACGCGCGGCGTAGCAGATGGCGTGGTAGCGCTGGCCGAAGAACCGCATCTGCGGCTCCCACGACCGGTGATCGCCGGCGAATTCATGGACGAAAATCACCGGAGTGCCTGCGCCACACTCCTCATAATGCAGGCGCACGCCGTCATCAGTCATCGCGAAAGGCATCGGGCTCTCTCCTGTTGTCGTGATAATCCTACGTCAGCGGCGGGCGCGCGTCAGCCAGCCGCGCGCAATTCCGCTTCGGCTTCCTCCGCGATGCTGTTGTCCACGGCGACCTCGAACGGTGTCCCCGGATCGACAAATCCGCCCGACACCAAACCGGCGAGCAGGCGGTCATAACCGACGCGCGGCATCACGGGCGTCGTGGACCAGATGCCGAGCGATTTGTAACGATCACAGGCGGCGGTGAGCAGCGGGAGGGGTGTATCAGCGAAATAGGGTGCCACCGTCGCGGCGATCTCGGCACCCGGCATGGCGGCGACCCATTGTTGGGTTCGGGCAACACCACGCACCATGGCGCGCAATTCATCGCGCCGATCGGTCAGTGTGCCACGTCGCGTATAGAACGTCGTATAGCTTGTCGGCCCGCGGCTGGCGGCGGCGTACCAGATATGCCCGACCCCGCTCGCGAGAAGGGTCGAGACGAACGGCTCAAACACCTGAATCACATCCAGTTCGCCCCGGCCGAGCGCGGCGGCATTCTCGGCCATCGTGCCGGTGGCGTGACGGGTGACGGCGGCCGGATCGATATTGGCGCGCCGCAGGTCTTCTTGCAGGCAGAGCCACGGCGTCGGAACCTCGCTGACCGTCGCCACGCGTTTGCCGACGAGATCCGCAAGGGTGAAGCCCGGGTTCGGCTCCCGCCCGATCAGCAGGAACGGATCGCGGGTGACGACTTCCGCGAAGGACACGAGATCGCAGCCCAGAACCTGATGATAGGTCTGCATGACCCGCATCGGCCCGCCCCAGCAGACATCGGCGGTGCCATCCAGGATGTTGGTCGCGGCGTCCCCTGGCCGTGGGGCGCTGACGAAGCGCACCCCGACGCCTTCCCGCGCATAGGCGTCGCGCGCCAGGGCGGCATAAAACGGGGCGTAGAAGAGTCCCCGGAGCGATTCCTGAAGCGTGATAGCCATGCCCGATACCCCATTGTTGCGCGGTCGGCTCAGTCCAACTTGAACGCCTTGTCCGGCAGTTCGATCGGCTGTTCCTGTGCGCCAACGTCAGGGGGAATGACCAGCGGAGTCAACGCCGGTAATGACCGAAAAGATGGCAGGCGCGCGGCGTGCATGCCGACGGCAAAGGCGTTGCAGGCGCGACTCCATATCTCACCGAAAGCATAGTCCGGCCGAAAGACGCCTTCGGGCAGGTCAGTGACGCGAATTTCATCACCAGGCCCGACATAGATCGCGGCGGCGGTGGCGCCTGCTCGGTCCCGCAACTTGACGACCGCGGGTGCCGAGGACCGGTTATGCACCCTCAGCGACCCGTTCCCGGTCCCCCGCCGATGCAGCACCTCTCCGCTGATTGGCCCTGCCCCGGCGTGGTAGCCACAGAACGCCCGATGCGCGGCCTCTTCGTTGCCAGGGGTCAGGCGCGCGGCCTGAATCAGGCCGGTCGCCGAGTCGGAGACCCGGATTTCCATCAGGCCGGGCTGACGGAGCAGGCGGATGGCCTGCACGGGCGTAAACGGTTGTAGTTGGCCGATTACAATGAGCCGATGCGTATCCGCCTCCACCCGCCAGACGGTGGCGGGGCCGGGAGATGGCACGGTGTAATGATTGGGAACGCCGACGAGGCGCCCGGGCTGTCGTGGCGGCGGTGCGGGCGGTAGCGCCGATGGGGCAACGGTGGGGGCATTTGGTCGGATGCTGGCACGCTCGGGCACCGGCGCGGTCAGGCTGACGACAAGCTGATAGATACTAATGACCAGGATCAGACCTATTCCGCCCCAAACCGCGAGCGGCATGTCGGAAAGCTGGGGGCGCCGCATCGGCGGTTCGACCATGACCGGCGCCATGGGAATACCGAGATCGGCGGGCTCGATCGCTTCCATCCGCGCCAGACGGGCGGCGCGATCATAGGCCTGGCGTTGTTCGGGGTCGGAGAGGATGTCGTAGGCTTGCTTGACAGCGATAAACTTCTCCGTACTGCCCGTCTTCGGCACATCCGGATGAAGCAGCCTCGCTCGGCGTCGATAGGCAGCCGCGATGTCGGGCGGGAGCGCGGTCGGCTCAACGCCGAGCAACGCGTAATAGCCTCGGGGATCAAGGCTCATGGGGATGGGCCTGATTCCGCCCGTCGCTCACGTTGCCTGACAACACCAATGGTCGCCCGTCGCGCGTCAAACCGCACCTCTCGTGACGCGTCTAGCGGTTTTGCCGCCGCCGCGCCATCAAGAAGGCAGCCGTCGGGTTCAGCCAGCGACGAACCGTTCCAGCCAGTGGATCGTGTAGTCACCCGCCTGGAATGTCGGATCGTCGACGATTCGGCGATGCAGCGGGATGGTAGTCTGGATGCCGGCGACCGCGAATTCATCCAGCGAGCGGCGCAGGCGGTTGATGGCCTCAATGCGCGTGGGCGCGTGAACAATCAGCTTGGCGACCATGCTGTCGTAGAAGGGCGGGACGAAATAGCCGGCATACAGCGCTGAATCGACCCGGACGCCCAGCCCGCCGGGGGCGTGGAACTGGGTGATGCGGCCTGGGGTCGGCATGAAGGTATTCGGGTCTTCAGCGTTGATCCGGCACTCGATCGCATGGCCGCTGAACGTGATGTCGGACTGTTCGTAGCCGAGGGGCTGACCGGCCGCGATGCGAATTTGCTCCCGCACCAGGTCGACGCCGCAAACCATCTCGGTGACCGGATGCTCGACCTGCAGCCGGGTGTTCATTTCGATGAAGGCGAAATGGCCGTCCTGGTACAGGAATTCCAGCGTGCCGGCGTTGCGGTAGCCGAGCTTGCGGAGCGCGGCCGTGGCGGTTTCCCCCAGAGCATCACGTTGGGCTGGGGTGATGGCGGGCGAACCCGCTTCCTCCAGCAATTTCTGGTGACGGCGCTGGAGCGAACAGTCGCGTTCGCCGAAATGGACGACATTGCCTTGGCTGTCGGCCATGATCTGCAACTCGATGTGCCTGGGGCGATCGAGGTATTTTTCCATGTAGACGGCGTCGTTGCCGAAGGCGGTGCGCGCCTCGGTCCGGGCGAGACGGAAGGCGTCTTCCAGTTCCGATGGATCGCGCGCGACTTTCATACCCCGCCCGCCGCCGCCGGCCGCGGCCTTGATCAGGACCGGATAGCCGATCTGATCCGCGACCACGCGGGCGGTGTCGAGGTCTTGCAGTTCCCCGTCCGATCCCGGGACGAGCGGAACGCCCAGCGCCATCATCGCGGATTTGGCTGCAATTTTGTCGCCCATCATGCGGATATGGGACGCGGCGGGGCCGATGAAGGTCAGCCCATGGGCCTCCACCATGTCGGCGAACCCTGCGTTTTCCGACAGGAACCCGTAGCCGGGATGGATCGCGTCGGCGCCGGTGATGGACGCCGCGGACAGGATGGCGGGGATGTTCAGATAGCTGTCCCGTGCCGGCGGCGGCCCGATACAGACCGATTCGTCGGCCAATCGGACATGCATGGCTTCCGCGTCCGCCGTGGAGTGCACGGCGACGGTCGGAATCCCTAGTTCACGGCACGCGCGTTGGATGCGTAACGCGATCTCGCCGCGGTTGGCGATCAGGATCTTGCTGAACAACGGCTCATTCCAGGATCATCAGGACTTCGCCGTACTCGACCGGCGCGCTGTTTTCGACCAGGATTCGCGTCACGGTCCCCGCCTTGGGCGCCTTGATTTGATTGAAGGTCTTCATCGCCTCAATCAACAGCACGGTCTGGCCAGCGACGACCTGCTGGCCGACGGCGACGAAGTTCGCAGAACCCGGTTCCGGGGCGAGATAGGCCACGCCCACCATCGGGCTGGTCACCGCGCCGGGATGGGACGTGAGATCATCGGCGGCGGCCTGCGCGCTGACGGCCGGCGGCGCGGCGGCGGCAACCGGCGCCGCGGCAACAGCCACGGCGGCGTATTCAGCGGGGGCGGCACCACGGACGACGCGGATGCGGCTGTCCTTTTCGGCGATTTCAATCTCGGTCAGGCCCGTTTCGACCAGCACCGCGGCAAGACGGCGAATCGAATCGGGGTCGATGGGGATACGGGTCACGGGCGTTCCTCCAGGATTTCAGCCATTGCCTGGAGCGCCAGTGCATACCCGCGGATACCAAGGCCACAGATCACGCCGACCGCTGCCTTGGAAACGTAGGAATGCTGCCGGAACTCTTCTCGGCGATGGATATTGGTGATGTGTACCTCGATGGTCGGCACTTCGCTGGCCAGCAAGGCATCCAGCAGGGCGATCGACGTCGTCGTATAGCCCGCCGGGTTGATAACGATACCAGCCGCTCGGCCGCGGCATTCCTGAACCCAGGTCACGAGCTCGCCTTCGCTATTGGTCTGGCGAAAGTCGATGGCGAGACCCAGTGGCTCCGCGATCTCAGCGCAGAGCTGCTCGACATCATCAAGGGTCGCGCTGCCGTAGATATGCGGCTGGCGCAGGCCAAGCATGTTGATATTCGGACCGTTGAGGACCGCGATCAACGGCCGGGATTCGGATTGAGACATGAAATGTGGCCTAGCATAGCTCCGCGTGGCGGTCCAATCGCCCCGGCAACTTTCCCGGGATAAACGTGCCGGGAATCATCCCCGGCCCGGGCGTCGGCGGGGGCGCCGTTGCCGGCAGGCATCACTCGCCGCATACTTGGCCTATGCCAGGATCAGTCACACTTACCCTGAACGGTGAAACCCGCGTGTTTGAAACACCAGCGGGCGGAACCCTATCGGTGCTCGGGATGCTTACGCAGCTTGAGCTTGATGCCCGCAAAGTCGCCGTCGAACGGAACGAGGAGATAGTACCTCGGTCACGTTACGGTGAAACCGCGCTGGCCAGCGGCGATGTGCTGGAAATCGTGCATTTTATCGGGGGAGGCTGAAAATGGACGGATCAATCGCCGGCGAAGACACCTGGACGGTGGCTGGCCACACCTTTCGCTCCCGCCTGATCGTCGGCACCGGCCGATACAAGGATCTGGAGGAAACCGGCGCGGCGATCGAGGCCAGCGGGGCCGAAATTGTGACCGTGGCGGTGCGCCGCGTGAACCTGTCGGACCCCAAGGCGCCGATGCTACAGGATTACGTGGACCCGAAGAAATACACGTATCTGCCGAACACCGCCGGATGTCACACGGCGAACGAAGCCGTTCGGACCCTGCGCCTGGCGCGGGAAGCCGGTGGCTGGAACTTGGTTAAGCTGGAAGTGCTGGGACCGCCGCCGCTGCTGTACCCCGACATGCAAGGCACGTTCGAGGCTGCCGCCGCCCTGATCAAGGACGGTTTCCAGGTCATGGTCTACTGCGCTGATGACCCGATCGCAGCGAAACGGCTGGAGGAAATGGGCTGCGTCGCAATCATGCCGCTGGGCGCGCCCATCGGCTCGGGCCTGGGAATCCAGAACCCGGCGATGATCTCGATGATCATGGAACACATCACGGTGCCGTACCTGGTGGACGCCGGCGTCGGCACCGCATCGGACGCGGCCATCGCGATGGAACTCGGCTGTACGGCCGTGCTGCTGAACTCCGCGATCGCCCACGCCAAGGACCCGATCAAGATGGCCAAGGCGATGAAGCTGGCCGTGGAGGCCGGGCGGCTGGCGCATCTCGCGGGGCGGATGCCGCGCCGCATGGGCGCTGACCCATCGAGCCCGCTGGCCGGGTTGATCCGTTAGGATCGTTCAGAAGATTTTTGGGGGGGAATAAAATGCAGGCGCAAGCGGCGGTCTTCCGCAAGGTGCATGAACCACTGACGATTGAGACAGTGGATATCGACAAGCCCTGGGGAAGAGAGGTCCTGATACGGACCGTCGCGACAGGCGTGTGCCATAGCGACCTGCATATCGTCGACGGCCTCGGACGATATCCCCTGGATCGCCCGTATGTCCTGGGACACGAAGGCGCGGGGGTCGTGGAGGCGGTCGGAGCGGATGTGACGACTGTGCGGCCCGGAGACCACGTCGTCGCATGCCTGTCGGGCTTCTGCGGAACTTGTCCGCAATGTCTTGGCGGGCATCCTAACCTGTGCGTCGGCGGGGTCGTCGCGCGATCTGAAACGGCGACGCCGCGTGTTTCACAGAATGGGGGGTTGGTCCGCCAGTTCGCGGGAATCGGCAGCTATGCCGATCGGATGTTGCTGCACGAAAACTCCATCGTGCGCATCGATCCCGACCTGCCGCTGGATCGCGCGGCATTGGTCGGGTGTGGTGTCTTGACCGGCGTTGGCGCCGCGCTACGGACATCGGGCATGCAGGCTGGCCAAACGGTCGCGGTCTTTGGTGTCGGAGGCGTCGGTCTATCCATCATCCAAGGCGCCCGCATTGGCGGTGCTCGGCAGATCATCGCCGTGGATATGTTCGATTCCAAACTCGAACTGGCCAAGGCGTTGGGCGCCACCCACACGGTGAACAGCACGCAGGACGATCCGGTCAAAGCTGTCCGCGCCCTGACCCGAGGCGATGGCGTCGACCATGCGTTCGAGGCCGTGGGCCTCTCGATCCTGGTGCGGCAGGCCATTGAAAGCCTCGCCATCCGCGGGACAGCCACGATCGTCGGCGTGCTGCCCGCGAATGCGATGATCGAATTCCCTTGGATGGCGATCCGACCCGAATGCCGGGTCCAGACATCGCGCATGGGATCGAACCAGTTCCGGACCGATATCCCGAACTACCTCGAATTCTACCGCCAGGGCCGCCTGAAGCTCGACGAGATGGTCAGCCGTCGCGGCCAACTCGGTGACATCAACGAGGCGTTCCGGGCGATGAAGGCTGGCGAGGTCGCCCGAAGCGTCCTGGTCTTCAACTGACACCCGCCTGGAACGGGGTATCCGAGAGAGCGAGCGGGACAAAGGTCGCGGCAAGGGGGTAATTGACCGTCCAGGCAAACCCCATGTCCGCGCCGATGTCCCAGCCAACAGGCTTGGGCCTATCGGCGAAATTGTCGGTCACGGCATTGCCGCGTCCAATGGCCTCGTTCCCATAGGGATAGTGCAGGCCGCATTGCGATGACGCATGCTGAAGCGGCTGAGCCAGCGTCAATTGCAATTCGGTCGAGCTGATCCGTTGACAGGAAGCCGCGGCGACCACCGCGCCCGAACCGCCGGACAGGCTACCATCCGTGACCGCGAATCCCTTGCCGAACGCCGCCTGGCTCGGAACGACCAGGTCCGTGCCTCCGTCGTGCTGGATCGTCAGCAGGATCGACGTGCTGGACTGACGGTAGGCATGGAGGATTCTAGGACCACCCAGGGCCGACAGTTCCGGTGGAATACTCCCCACCGAATCACCACCACCGGCCGAAAGCACCGACCGAGCGACAATAGCGGTCGCGAGACGCGCGAAGCGGCGATTGTCCTCACCATCGCGATGGGCTGCGTCTCCGCCGGATGCCAGGCCCGTCGCCGGGTCCCATGTCGCGCCACGCTGATTGCTATCGGACGTCTGGGGATTGCCAATGACGACATGCGCGGTGGGGGTTTCGGACAATGTCTGAACCGCCCGACGATGCATCGCCATCCCGGCCATGGTTCCGTAGGGAATGGCGTTCCACCAGATCAGCGGCAGTTCGGCGGCGGTCCTGCCGACCATGCCACGCTCCAGTCCCAGGAACCGCGCCGCCGCGGCCGTGAAGGTCGTGAGTTCGCCCGTCGTCCGGAGACTGTCGGTTTCATTCCATGGCCATACGATCGCGCGAATATCATCGCGATCTTCCTGCGGAAGGGCCTGGATCGCTGCCTGAACCGCCACGCCGTCGGTGCCGAGGCCCCAGCCGCCCGGATCGGACCCGTCCTGGGGATCATGCAGGAAATTGCCGGGATAGGTGCCACCCTGGACCGGGTACAGCCCATGTCCGCTCTGCATTGTGTGGCTCGCGGGGTTCCCCGTTGTGGCAAGTACGTTGCTGGCCAGGGCACCCAAATGCCAGGCGACACCCTCGGCCAAGAGCGCAGCCGCGCCATCGTTCAGAGCGTAGTTGACGGCATTCGACTGTCCATTGATGACCAGGAAGATGCCTTTCCGAGGCCCACGGTGCCACCGGCCCGCATAGATTCGGAGAGTCGCCATCTCATTCGGTTCCAAGGCCCGATCCCAGACGGCCGCTTCATGGAACCAGCATTGCGCGCCGCCCATAAAGGTTCCGTCGTGCAGGAACAGTGTCGGCCCTTGCGGAGACGCGGGCATCGGATTGGGAATGGCTTCCGCAACCTGAACGTCGTCGAGCCAGACTGTCAGTCCCTGACCCGGGACATGGCGGATCATGATGCAATGCGTGTGTCGGCGTTGCAGCGTCGTGGTCAGAACAACATGATTGCTTCCAGGGAACAGTAACAACCGACGCTGCGAGCCGACGCTATCGGCTTGCAGGACGGTCGTTCCCTGCGAACGCAGCAGCGGAACCGGATCGGTGTCGCGGAAAGACCCTTGCCGCCAGTTCGGGCGGGACCACACAAAGTACCAGGTCCAGGCCGCCTGCGATCCGAACGCCCCCTGGGCGATTTGGAACCCCTGATCGGGATCGACGGCCGGGGTCAGTAACCCTGCCCCAGGCTGAGTCTGCCCCACGCCCCCCAAGGTGCCGGACAGATGCGGAAAGGGAGCCGCCAGCCGCCCATCGTTGATGAACCGATAGGAGGTCATCGGTTGCCCACCCGCGGCGCGATCATTGATCGCCGAGCATTGGCCTCGCCAGGCGGAGACGGACTGGCCCGATGGGCCGGTGAGATGCGCGAGGGACGACGCGTCCCACCACCCGGTCAGTCCCGCAATGGTATCCGGCGTGTCTACCACCCCGCCTGGAATCGACACCGTTTCGGTAACTCCCAAGCACCCCCTGGGTGAGTCCGATTGGCAACAATGGGTTCCTGTTTTCGCGTCCGCGCTTGAAGCTGATTGCGTGCGGAGCGGGAACATGAGTCAACGTCGGGATGGAACTGCCTCCCGATGTGCGTGCGTTGATCGC
>CAMCDA010000054.1 GCA_945873195.1 Asaia bogorensis | reverse complement strand
CGGGTGTGCTGCTGCTGATCGGGACGATCTGAGTATAGGGCTTCAAGCTTGGCGAGCTATCGGAGGCCCCCTCCGATAGCTCGCCAAACAACCGGTTCCAAGGGCCGTCGCCCTTGGTGGGGACAAGGGGGCAAAGCCCCCTTTCTTCTCAGGCAGCGTCCTTATGCCGCTCCCGCAGGAACTGAAAGAACTCCACCCCTTCCCGCAAACGCCGCTTCATCATCTGCGGGCTGCGGATCATCTCCCCCACGATCGAGGCGATCTTGGGCGCGCGGAAATAGAACCGCTTATAGAACGTCTCGACGTTGTCGAAGATTTCCGTGTGGGACAGATGCGGGTAGTGCAGCGGCGCGATCTGGATGCCGTGGTCATCGATCAGTTCGGCATGGTTCGCGTCCAGCCACCCATTCTCCACCGCCTGATCGTACAGGAACGTCCCCGGATAGGGCGCGGCGAGCGACACCTGGATCGTGTGCGGATTGATCTCGGTGGCAAAGCGGATCGTCTCCTCGATCGTCTCCTTCGTCTCCCCAGGCAGGCCGAGGATGAAGGTGCCGTGGATCTTGATCCCGAGTTCGTGGCAGTCCTGGGTGAATTTCTTCGCCACCTCGATCCGCATGCCCTTCTTGATGTTGTGCAGGATCTGCTGGTTGCCGCTCTCATAGCCCACCAGCAGCAGGCGCAGCCCGTTGTCCTTCAGGACCTTCAAAGTCTCCCGCGGCACATTCGCCTTGGCGTTGCACGACCAGGTGATGCCCATCTTGCCGAGTTCCTTCGCGATCGCCTCGGCGCGCGGCAGGTTGTCGGTGAAGGTGTCGTCGTCGAAGAACAGCTCCCGCATCTGCGGGTAGTACGATTTGAGCAGGCGCACTTCCTCGGCCACGTGGCCGGGGGAGCGGACGCGGTAGCGATGCCCGCCGACGGTCTGCGGCCAGAGGCAGAAGGTGCAGCGCGATTTGCAGCCGCGGCCGGTGTACAGCGACACGTAGGGGTGCAGCAGGTAGCCGATGAAGTAGTCCTCGACCCGCAGGTCGCGCTTGTAGACCTCGGTCACGAAGGGAAGCTGGTCCATATCTTCCAGGATCGTGCGATCCTTGTTGTGGACCAGGACGCCGTTCTGGTTGCGGTAGGAGATGCCGTCGATGGCCGAGAAGTCCCTTCCCTCGGCGACTTCCTTGATCGTGAAGTCGAATTCGTTGCGGGCGACGAAGTCGATGACGCCGCCGCGTTCCAGGCTTTCCTTCGGTTGGACGGCGACCTTGGCGCCGACGAAGCCGACCTTCAGCGAGGGGTTCGCCTGTTTCAGCGCCTCCGCCACCTTCACGTCGGAGGCGAAGGACGGCGTCGAGGTATGGATCACGCACAGCTCATAGTCGCGCGCCTGCCGCGTCACGGCCTCGAGACCGATGCGGGCGGGCGGGGCGTCGATCAGCTTGCTGCCGGGCACCAGGGCCGCGGGCTGGGCGAGCCAGGTCGGGAACCAGAACGACTTGATCTCCCGCTTCGCCTGGTAGCGCGAGCCGGCGCCGCCATCGAACCCATCGAATGAGGGAGGCTGGAGAAACAGGGTCTTCATCATCGCGGGTTCAATCCCTCGGCTGACCGCGGTGCGGTCGAATGGTCATCAGGCGGCGGTGGTAACGAAGATCGGGCTGGCGTGTCCGCATGCAACCCCTGGCCGCGCCAGTCCACCCAGGTTCCGGCATGGCTGGCCACCCAAACGGCGACCGACAATGCTTCCCTGGCCGGCAGAAGCCAGACCGGGCAGCGGAATGCAAGACCATTCAACGCCGGCGCCAGCGCCAGGTCGATCCCGCGGGCCACGATTGCGCGGACCAGCCAGGCCAGGACGAACAACACCCAGCCCCAGGGCGTGATCAATCCCGCCAGAGCCGCCCAGAACAACGGGTATTGCAGGATCGAGGCCGCGTGGCTCGCTGGCACCAAGGCCCGAATCGTCCGCGCCCAGCGCAGTTCGTGACGGAACAGGGCCTTCGTTGTTTCCTCCGGCACCGTCGTTGCGACGATCGTGCCCGCCAGGGCGACTCGCAGACCCAAAGCCCGCACGCGCTGGCCGAGCACATTGTCGTCGGCGAGATGCGGCGCCAGGGTTTGCAGCCCGCCGATTCGGGCCAGGGTCTCCCGCAGCAGCGCCATCGTGGCGCCGAGGCAATCCTGCCGCCCCATCGCCCGCGCCAGCAGCGCGCCCGGCAGGAACCCGTGCGTGATCTGCATGGCGCCCAGGCGCGCCGGGTAAGCGCGGGAGGCGGGCAACCCGGCATACAACGTGGTCACCAACCCCACGTTCGGTGCCTCCAGCGCCGCCGCGAGCCGGGTCAGATAGTCAGGCCGGACATGCAGGTCGGAGTCGGCGATCACCAGCACATCGTGCCGCGCGGCCGGGAACATGTTGATCAGGTTGCCGACCTTGCGGTTTCGGCCATGATCGGTGGGATCGACCACCAAAGCGATATCGGCCTCCGGAAAGCGCGCGCGCAGGCGATTGACCACCGCGATCGCGGTATCGGCCGGGTCCTGCACGCCGAATACGATCTGGAACGCCGGATAATCCTGTCGGATCACCGTCTCCAGCGCCTGTTCCAGCATCGGCTCATCGCCATGCAGCGGCTTCAGCAGCGTGATCGGCGGCAGGGCGTGACCCTTCGGATCGGGAAGAGCCATCCGGCTGACAAAGCGCCGGCAGAGCAACCAGCCCGCCACCGCCTGCCCCATCCCGACACAGGCCAGCAGCGCCAGCACGCCCGCCAGCACCGCCATCGGATCGATCACGGCGCGCCAACCCCGCGCGGGACCGTCACGCCACCGCACCGCCGGACAGATCGGCGATCTTGCGGCGCAGGCTGTCGAGCAGGGCCGCCGTATTCATGTCCCGCCCCAGCAACGCGCGGAAATCCGACCGCTGTACCGCGACCCGGCTGATCGTGCCATCGGCCAGAACGTCGACCACGCGCCAGCCCATATCCGATTGCCGCATGAGGTAATCCAGCTTCACGCCGTCGCCGGAGGTCGGGACGATCCGGGTGCTGACCACCTGGTCGGCGCCGACCGCCCTTGTCGCCTCGGTGACATCAAACCGTTCACCGCCATATTTGTTGAAATTGGCGACATAGCTGACGATCGTATAGACGCGGAACACGTCCGCCAGGGTCGCCCGCGCGGCGGGGTCAACCGTTTGCCAGCGTGGCCCCACCGAGACCGACAGGATCGTCGCCAGATCGAAGGCCCGGTCCACCGCGGGCGCGAGCATATCGAAGCGCGCCTTGAAGGGCGTCGCGCTCCCGGCCCGCATGATCTTTTCCAATTGCTGGCAAAAAACCTGAATGACACCGCGCGGCCCGCCGTCCTGGGCGAAGGCCGAGGGCGCGATGCAACCGATGCCAAGCAGGCCCAGCAAGGACCGTCGTCCCACTCCACGCACGACTGTCACCCCGCCGTCAGAACCTTGGGCGCGGCCGCTTCCAGCCCAATCGCGTCCAATGCCACGGCGACCATGTCCTTGGCGGTCAGCCCCGCCAGTGCCAACTGCTTGGCCTGGCTGTCGTGCTCCATGAAGATGTCCGGCAGGCAGAGCGGGCGGATCTTCAGCCCGCGATCCAGCAGCCCACGACGCGCCAGATGGTGCAGCACCAGGGACCCAAAGCCACCAACCGAGCCTTCCTCGATCGTGATCAGAACTTCATGGTTGCGGGCGAGCTGTTCGATCAGCGCGGTGTCCAACGGCTTGGCGAAGCGGGCATCGACCACCGTCGTCGGCAGGCCGCGCGCGGCCAGTTCATCCGCGGCCTTCAGCGCATCAGCCAGACGCGGGCCGAGCGAGAGGATCGCGATGTTGTTGCCTTCCCGCATCACGCGGCTCTTGCCGATCTGCATGATCTCCCCGCGCGCCGGCAGGATCACGCCGGTCCCCTCCCCGCGCGGATAACGGAAGGCGCTTGGGCGGTCGTCGATCGCGGTGGCGGTGGCGACGGCGTGCATCAGCTCCGCCTCATCCGACGGCGCCATGATGACCATGTTCGGCAGGCAGCCGAGATAGGCGAGGTCGAAACTGCCGAAATGCGTGGAGCCATCGGCCCCCACCGGCCCCGCGCGGTCCATCGCGAGGCGCACCGGCAGCGACTGGATCGCAACGTCGTGCACGACCTGATCGTAGGCCCGCTGCATGAAGGTCGAATAGATCACGGCGAAGGGCTTCATGCCCTCGGTCGCGAGGCCGGCGGCGAAGGTCACCGCGTGCTGTTCGGCGATGCCGACATCAAAGGTGCGATCAGGGAACCGCGCGCCAAACCGATCGAGACCGGTGCCCGAAGGCATCGCGGCATTGACGGCGACGATCAACGGGTCCCGCTCCGCCTCCCCAATCAGCGCATCCGCGAAGACCTTCGTATAGCTCGGCGGTCCCGGCGGAGACTTCGCCTGCTCACCGGTGATGACGTTGAACTTGGAGACGCCGTGGTACTTGTCGTCGGCTTCCTCGGCCGGCTGGTAGCCCTTGCCCTTCTGCGTGATGCAATGGAGCAGGATCGGCCCCGTCTCATCGGCTTCGCGCAGGTTCCGCAGCACGGGCAGCAGGTGGTCCAGGTTGTGGCCGTCGATCGGGCCGACATAGTAGAAGCCCAGTTCCTCGAACAATGTCCCGCCGGTCAGCATGCCGCGGGCATATTCCTCGGCGCGCCGCGCGGTGACCTCGATCGTGCGGGGGAAACGCTTGGCCATGCGAGCGCCAAGTTCCCGCAAATTCAGGAAGCTGCGCGATGACATCAGGCGGGAGAGATAGGCGCTCATGGCGCCGACCGGGCGCGCGATCGACATGTCGTTGTCGTTGAGGATGACAATCAGGCGGGAATGCAGGGCACCCGCGTTGTTCATCGCCTCGTAGGCCATACCAGCGCTCATGGCGCCATCGCCGATGACCGCGATGATGTTGCGGTCGTCGCGGACCAACCCCTCCCGCTGGCGCTCCTGTTCGCTCGCCGCGTTGTAGCGGGCGTTCTTCAGGTCACGCGCCACCGCCATGCCGAGGCCGGCGGAGATGGATGTGGAGGAATGCGCCGCGCCGAACGGGTCGTATTCGCTCTCCGACCGGCGGGTGAAGCCGGAGAGGCCGCCCGCGGAGCGGAGCGTGCGGATGCGGTCGCGCCGCCCGGTCAGGATTTTATGCGGGTAGGCCTGGTGCCCGACATCCCACAGCAGCCGGTCGCGCGGCGTGTCGAAGGTGGCGTGGATCGCGACCGTCAGTTCCACGACACCCAATGAGGCACCGAGATGCCCGCCAGTGACCGAAACCGCGTCGACCGTTTCGGCCCGCAGCTCCTCGGCGAGTTGCTTCAACTGCTCGACGGAGAAATTCCGCATGTCGGTCGGATGAACGACCCGATCCAGCAGAGGGGTTTTCGGCGGACTCATGCGTGGTGCTCTCCCCTCAACTCCGCCGCCCGACGACGAAGGCCGCGAGCGCGCGCAGATTGGCGGCGCGTGGGCCGAACGAGTCGAGATGGGCGGCCGCCTGGCTGGCCAGCATGTCGGCCTGGGCGCGGGCGCGTTCGACGCCCAGCACGGCGACCATGGTGGCCTTGCCCTGGGCAATGTCCTTGCCGGCGGTCTTGCCCATTTCCTCGGCGGTGCTTTCGATATCCAGTAGATCATCGGCGATCTGGAAGGCGGCGCCGATATCCCGCCCGTATGCGGCCAGCAGATGGCGCTGGTGGTTGGACGCGCGTCCCAGGATCGCCCCGGCTTCCGCGCTATATTGGATCAGCCGGCCGGTTTTAAGGGCCTGCAGGCGGGTGACCGCGGGGCCGTCGAGCGTCTTGCCCTCGGCCAGCATGTCGATCATCTGCCCGCCGGCCATGCCGCGCGCGCCGGCGGCATGCGCCAGGGCAACGACGAGTTCGGCGCGGGCTGAGGGATCGGAGTGGGTGTCGGGTTCCCCCAAAACCTCGAACGCGCGGGTCTGCAGCGCGTCGCCGGCGAGGATGGCGGTTGCCTCATCGAATGCCTTGTGCGCGCTGGGCTTGCCGCGGCGCAGGTCGTCGTCGTCCATGGCGGGCAGGTCGTCATGCACGAGGGAATAGGCGTGCAGCATCTCGACCGAGGCGGCCACGCGGGCGGCACAGGTTTCCGCGACGCCAAACAGGGAGGCGGATTCCATGACCAGGAACGCCCGCAGCCGCTTGCCGCCGCCGAGGGTGGCATAGCGCATGGCGTCGATGAGGCGACCTTCGGCTTCATCAACCGCTGGCATGAGCGTTTCGAGCGCGGCTTCGACCACCCTCGCGACACGCGCCATGGCCGAGGGCAGGTCTTCCCCGATGTCTGTTCCGATCCCGTCCGCTGCCACCGTCATCCCCTGTCCGTCACGCCGCCGACCGATTCCCCCGGACCAGGATCGACAGCATCCAATTCATCGTATCGTGATGTCACGACTTTTCAGGCGATAGCATGGCCCGCAAGGTCGTGCAGCGTATCCCACGATGACCACGGCGCTGTGTTGCAGATTTATCACGCCTCGTCCAACCCCCCGGGTTGCCCGGGCCGGGGGGGCACGCCCCCTTTCCCCGGATTGCTTTGCACGGACGTCGTGGTTGCCTTTGGTCCGGGTGATCGTGTAGTTTTGAACAAATGAGGAACAATTTATGTCCGATGACCCAACGCCCCCCCCTCTCCCCTTGCGGGAGAGGGCCGGGGTGAGGGGGTTCGCGGCACCAATCGGGGGATATCTATCCCTCACCCCACCCTCTCCCGCAGGGGGAGAGGGAGCAGGATGGATTTTTCTGTACGGTCGTACCCCATGTCCGGTGAGGATCAAGCCTCGCGCCGCCTCTTGCGGCGTTGCGGCATCGACCCCAACCTGTCATATCCCGACCGTACAAGTCCGGTATCATTCGGCGTCCCCTTTCGGAGAAGAACCGCATGCTTCGTGTCGTCCTCGCTCAGCCTCGCGGGTTCTGCGCCGGCGTCGAGCGAGCCATCGAAATCGTCGAACGTGCGCTCAAGAAATACGGCGCCCCGGTCTATGTCCGGCATGAGATCGTGCACAACCGCCATGTCGTCGAAAGCCTGCGCGCCCGCGGCGCCGTGTTCGTCGATGAGCTGCATGAAGTGCCGGCCGGCGCGATGACCGTGTTCTCGGCCCATGGCGTCGCTCGCCAGGTCGAGGAAGAGGCCAAGGCCCGCGACCTGCCGGTGATCGACGCCACCTGCCCCCTCGTCTCCAAGGTCCATAACGAGGGCCGCCGCTATGCCGGCCAGGGGCGCGAGATCGTGCTGGTCGGCCATGCCGGCCACGCCGAGGTCGAGGGCACGATCGGCCAGATCAAGGGCAAGGTGCATCTGGTCCAGACCGTCGGTGACGTGCCTACGCTGGTGGTCGCCGACCCCGACAAACTGGCCTATATCACCCAGACCACGCTGTCGGTGGATGACACCCGCCACATCATCGCGGCACTCAAGGCCCGGTTCCCGTCGATCGTCGGCCCCGACGTGCGCGACATCTGCTACGCGACCCAGAACCGCCAGCAGGCCGTCCGCGACCTGGCCCAGGCGGTCGACATGATCCTCGTCGTCGGATCGAAAAATTCTTCCAATTCCAATCGGTTGCGTGAAATTGGTGAGGAACTGGGCAAGCCTGCCCACCTGATCGACGACGCCGGGGACCTGAAGGCCGAATGGTTCGGGGGCATCACCTCGGTCGGCGTCACCGCCGGCGCCTCGGCGCCCGAGCAACTGGTCCAGGGCGTCCTGGATGGGTTGCGCCGCTTCGACGAAATAGAGGTCTCGACCCTGGACGGGGTCGAGGAGAACGTACGATTCCGCTTCCCCGCCGAACTGGCGGACGCGTAAGGGACCGCCGCATGACCGTACCCTTGAACCAGGCGATCCGAGTCGGCGCCTATGTCGTCAAGCAGCATTTGCTGGGCCGCAAGCGCTATCCGCTGGTCCTGATGCTCGAACCGCTGTTCCGCTGCAACCTGGCCTGCGCCGGTTGCGGCAAGATCGACTATCCGGCGGAAATCCTGAACCAGCGGCTGTCCGTCGCCGAATGCATGGAGGCGATCGACGAATGCGGCGCCCCCGTGGTCGTGATCGCCGGCGGCGAGCCCCTGCTGCACAAGGAAATCGACCAGATCGTCGAGGGCGCAATCGCGCGCAAGAAGTTCGTCATCGTCTGCACGAACGCCCTGCTGCTCGAAAAGAAGATGGACCTGTTCAAGCCGTCCAAGTGGTTCTCCTGGTCGGTGCACCTGGACGGCGGGCGGGAAGAACACGACATCTCGGTCTGCCAGACCGGTGTCTATGACCGTGCCGTGACGGCCATCGCCGAGTCCAAGCGCCGCGGCTTCCGCACCATCATCAACGCGACGCTGTTCAACAACGCCTCGCCAGAGAAGGTCGCGACCTTCTTCGACGACGTGATGGCGATGGGCGTGGACGGGATCTCCGTCTCTCCGGGCTATGCGTATGAACGCGCGCCGGACCAGCAGCACTTCCTGAACCGGACGATGACCAAGGAACTGTTCCGCGGCATCTTCCGCCGCCAGGGCAAGGGCACCTGGAAGGGCAAGTGGTCGTTCAACCAGTCTTCCATGTTCCTGGACTTCCTGGCCGGCAACCAGACCTTCGAATGCACGCCTTGGGGCAATCCCTGCCGCACCTATTTCGGCTGGCAGCGCCCCTGCTACCTGCTGGGCGAAGGCTATGCCAAGTCCTTCAAGGAGTTGATGGAAACCACGGAGTGGGACAAGTACGGCGTCGGCAACTACGAAAAATGCGCCGACTGCATGGTCCATTGCGGGTTTGAGGCGACCGCGGTCAAGGAAACCATCAACAAACCCTGGCGCGCGCTGGCCCAGGTGATGCGCGGCATCCGCACCGAAGGCCCGATGACGCCGGATATCCCATTGGATAAGCAACGCGCGGCCGAATACGTGTTCAGCCAACACGTCGAACAAGCCCTGACGCGCATCAAGGCCCGCAAGACCAAGCCCGAACGAGACATGGCCGACGCGGATTGATGGTGGGGCTCTGCCCCATACCCCGCCAGGGGCTTTGCCCCTGGACCCCACCAAAGGCCTCAGGCCTTTGGAAACCATTGGTTGGGGGGAATAGCGGAGGGGCCAATCGTGACCGTGAAAGGTCCGGGTTGGCCCCTCCAATATTCCCCCCAACTACAGGTTCCAAGGGCTGTGCCCTTGGCGGGGGTCCAGGGGGCAGAGCCCCCTGGTGGGGTCCGGGGCAAAGCCCCGCATGAACCCCATCGACCTTGCCCTCGTGCTGGCCGTCGATGGCTCCGCCAGTGTCAATTATGACGAATTCGGCCTGATTGCCGGCGGCATGGCCACCGCCCTGCGCGATCCCGCCGTCCTGCAGGGTCTGCTTTCCGGTCCCCACAAGGTCAGCATGTTGTCCTTGCTCCTGTGGTCCGGCGCCGGCCGCCAGGACATCATTACCAACTGGACCCGGATCGCCTCGGAGGCCGACCTTTTGGCCTTCGCGGACGAGGTCGACAACATGCCGCGCACCATCCCGGCCGGCAAAACCGCGATTGGGGAGGCGTTGCTGGCCGCGCTGACCCTGCTCGCGCGGGTGCCGGCCGTCCCGACCCGTAGCGTGGTCGATGTGATCGGCGACGGCAGTTCCAACGACGGGATCGCCCCCGCGCCGATCCGGGATCGCATGGTCGCGGCCGATATCACCATCAACGGCCTGTGCATTCTGCGGGAGGAGCCGGACCTGCTGGCCTATTTCACCGAATTCGTCATCGGCGGTCCGGGTCATTTCGCCGTCACCTGCGCCAACTTCGCCGACTTTACCGATGCCATGCGCCGCAAGTTGCTGCGCGAGGTCACGGGCCTGGTGGTCTAGCCGAACGGGTCATGGCAGAGTGCGGCGGCCATGCACCAGCTTCTGCTTCTCCGGCACGCCAAGTCTTCCTGGGACGATGCCAACCAGCCCGATCGCGACCGCCCGCTGAACAAGCGTGGCCATCAGGCCGCCGCATTGATGCGCCACACCATGCAGGACCTGGGCCTCGCCCCCGACCTCGTGCTGGTATCCTCCGCCCGCCGCACCCTGGAAACGCTGGAAGCGCTGGAACCCTGGACCGATACCCCGCTGATCGAGGCCATGGATTCCCTCTATCTGGCCACCGCCGGCCAGTTGCTGGACGCGGTGCGGGACGTGCCGGAAACCGTGCGGAGCGTCCTGCTCATCGCCCATAACCCAGGCATGCACGACCTCGCCCTCACGCTCTGCACCGATCCCGGCACCCCATCCGCTCGGCAGTTGGCCGCGGGGTTCCCGACAGCGGCGCTGGCGGAGTTCACCATCAGCGCCCCCTGGTCCCGCATCACGCCTGGCGGAGGTCGCCTGGTACGCTTCCTGACCCCGCGTGGCCTGTCCGGGACGGATTGACCCGGATGCGGATGGAACTGCTGATGCATCCGGACGACGCCCGGCATGTGTCCCGCATACGTCGCGCGTTCAAGACAGCCGAGACCCGTCCGCGCACCCGTCGCGTGCGTCTGTTTCTGCATGACACGCCCGACCACGCGCTCACGGCCACCGGCCTCGCGCTGATCGAACGGCGCGGTGCCTGGCGGATCGAGCGTCTGTCCCCCGGCGCCACAATCTGGGCGCCCGCGACGCCCGCCCCGGTCCTGGAGGAAGCCACGACACGAGAGGGCCTGACCACGCCCCTGCCCGAGGGCTTGGCGCCGGTCGCGATCATCGAGGGCCAGGAGACGACCCACACGCTTCTGGTCAACGGGCAAACCGCGGTCCTTACGATCTGGCGGGGTTCGGCGCACGCGGCCCCAGTGCCGCAGACGCCCGATCCGGGCTTTCCCCTTTGCCGCATCATGCTCGACGGACCGGAAGCGGCGGTGCGCCTGCTGGCGGTCCAGGTGGCGGCAACCGCGCGGGCCGAGGCGCCGCGCGCCAGCCTGGCGACCGAAGCCTTGTCGCTGGTCTCGGACAGTGCCTACCGCCCCCGCCGCTCCGGCGCCCCCAGCCTGCCGCGGGAGGACGCGTCCGACCTGACCAGCGGTTCGGCGTTCCGCCACATCCTGGGTCACCTCGTGGACGTGTTGCTGTACCTGGCCCCATTCGTGGTCAACGCCACGGAGGATACCGAGCCCGTGCACCAGATGCGCGTGGCGGTCCGGCGGGCACGGTCGGCGATCACGGTGTTCCAAGGGGTGATCGGGGGGGAGGAAAGCCGCGTGGCCGCCGACCACCTCAAGGTCCTGGGTGCCCGCCTCGGCCCGACCCGCGACTGGGACGTCTTTGTCACGGAAACGTTGCCCGAGGTCACCGTCGCGATCCCGGGCAACAAGCGCCTGCTGCGCCTGTGCGACGCCGCCGAAGCGATACGGAAGGCCCATGCCTCGGACCTGCGCGCCTATCTGACCGGCGGCGACTTCCGCGTGCTTGGGGTGGAACTCGCCTGGCTCGCGGCCGCCGAGGGATGGGTCGCCAATCACGACACCCATTCAATATCGCTGCCTGATTTCGCCACACAGGTCTTGCAACGCCGCTGGCGCAAGCTGACGCGGGCGGGCAAGACGATCGAGGGTCTGGATATCCCCGCCTTGCATGACCTGCGCCTACGGACCAAGCGCGCACGCTATTCGGCCGAGGTATTCGTCTCGCTTTACCCCGGGCACCGCACCACGCGCTATTTGCGCCGGCTCGGCCGGTTGCAGCAGCATCTGGGGGTGTTGAACGACGGGGCTGTGGCGGCGCAATTGTTGGACGAGCTCGGCGGGGCCGGTGGCCGTCATGCCCATGCCTGCGGCCTGGTTCTCGGGTTCGCGGCGGCCCGCGCAGCCACTGTGCGACCGGATATTTTGCAGGCTTGGGAGAAATTTCGACACACGAGTCGGTTCTGGGGTTGACGCCGGGCGCCCGACGCGGAATCCGGATCAGTTAACCGGGGGCCTTCAAACATGGACAAGCGATCGTGTCGCTGAACCACAAGCGCCGTATTTTTCGACCGTCGTTTTCCGTGCAACGGCTATTGGGCGGCCGGACGCTTCGGGTGCTTCCCACGCTGGCGGTGACCGTAGGCGCGACGCTGCTGTTCGTCGGCGCTTGGGCAATCACCGATGCCATCGACACCCCGGCCCCGCCTGCCTTGACCCAGGCTGCTCCGGCGGAGCGGATGGTGGCCGATGCGGCGCGGGTCGCCGTTGTCGATGGCAATACGCTGCGCCTCGAGGATCGCGTGGTGCGCCTCGACGGCGTCATCCCCCCGGCACGCGGCGAGACCTGCCTGGGCCGGGACGGAACGGCCTTTGATTGCGGCGTCGCCGCGGCCAATGCCCTCGCGGGCCTGCTGCGGGACAGTCCGGTGGATTGCACGCTGCTCGGGTCGGACCATGGCGGGCGGCGGACGGCCATCTGTTCTGCGGGCGGGGAGCAGTTGAACCGCGCGGTCGTCGCGGCGGGTTGGGCACGCGCCGGAGATCAGACATTGCGCGCGGTGGAACAACGGGCACGCGCCGAACAGCGGGGCCTGTGGACCATGGCGCGATAGGCCGGTTCGGCTGATCTGGGCAACGACACTGCGGAATCACATCAAAACACGAAATATCATTACCCAACGGGCCGCGATTCCGTAACGTGAAAACGGGCCCGCCTGCCCGACGCGCGACGATCCAAGCAGTTAACCGAATTTTGGTTAATCAGTCCTATTGCATTGCACAACAAGGAAAATTACCCAAATCGCTTGCCGACGCGGTCGTTCGGCCGCACTTTGTCGGAACAGAAAGTTCCGGCAACCGCGGCTGAGGGAACATGGCCATGGCGCAAGCGGTCGAGACCAGGAAACGTGGCAAGGCGAAGGAGCCGGCGGTCGATCAGGCCGAACTCCTGAAGGCCTACCGCATGATGTTGTTGATCAGGCGGTTCGAGGAAAAGGCCGGCCAGCTTTATGGCATGGGTCTGATCGGCGGGTTCTGCCATCTGTATATCGGGCAGGAAGCCGTCGTCGTGGGCGTGATGCTCGCGACCAAGGAAGGCGACCAGTTCATCACATCCTATCGCGACCACGGGCACATGTTGGCCACCGGCATGGACGCGCGCGGCGTGATGGCGGAACTGACAGGCCGAGCCGGCGGATATTCGCGCGGCAAGGGCGGCTCGATGCACATGTTCAGCCGGGAGCGTAACTTCTTCGGCGGCCACGGCATCGTCGGCGCGCAGGTCAGCCTGGGCGCGGGGTTGGCATTCTCCAACCGCTACCGTGGCAACGACCATGTCTCCCTGACATTCTTCGGGGAAGGCGCGTCGAACCAGGGGCAGGTGTATGAGAGCTTCAACCTCGCCGCCCTGATGAAGTTGCCCGCGATCTTCGTGATCGAGAACAACAAATACGGCATGGGCACGAGCGTGGATCGTGCCTCGGCCAGTCATGACCTGTCGAAGAACGGCTCACCCTGGGGCATTCCCGGCGTGGCGATGGACGGGATGGACGTGCTGGCGGTGAAGGCGGCGACCGAGCAGGCCATCGCGCACTGCCGAGCCGGGAAGGGTCCGTATTTGCTGGAGGCGAAGACGTATCGGTATCGGGGGCATTCGATGTCCGATCCGGCACGCTATCGTACCCGCGAAGAAGTCCAGGCCATGCGAACCCAGCACGACTGCATCGAGTCCGCTCGGCATCAGCTTGAGGCTCTTGGCGTTGAGGACGCGGAGTTCCGCGCGATCGATGACGAGGTGAAGGCGATCATCCAGGACGCCGCCGATTTCGCGCAGAGCAGCCCAGAACCGGACCCCGCCGAACTCTATACCGACGTGCTGCGGGAGGTCTGAGCGATGGCGACCCAAATCCTGATGCCCGCTTTGTCGCCCACGATGACCGAGGGGAAGCTCGCCCGCTGGCTGAAGGCCGTGGGCGATGACGTGCGCCCGGGCGATGTGATCGCCGAGATCGAGACCGACAAGGCAACGATGGAGGTCGAGGCGGTCGACGCCGGGACCCTGGCGCAAATCCTGGTGTCCGAGGGTACCGAGGGCGTGGCGGTGAACACGCCGATCGCAACGCTGACGATGAACGGAGAAGCGGTGCCGGCGGCGGCCCCCGTTCCTGCCCCGGCGCCTGCTGTTGCCGCGCCTGTGGCCGCGCCCCCGGCCCCCGCGCCGGTCGCTGCCCCCGCCGTTCCCGACAAGGACTGGGGCCCGATCAAGCCGATTACCGTGCGCGAGGCGTTGCGCGACGCGATGGCGGCCGAGATGCGGCGTGACGAGAACGTGTTCCTGCTGGGCGAGGAAGTCGCGCAGTACCAGGGCGCCTACAAGATCAGCCAGGGTCTGCTGGATGAATTCGGCGCCCGCCGCGTGATCGACACGCCGATTACGGAACATGGCTTCACCGGCATGGCCGTTGGCGCCGCATTGAACGGATTGCGCCCCATCGTGGAGTTCATGACGTTCAACTTCTCGATGCAGGCGATGGACCAGATCATCAACTCCGCCGCCAAGACACTGTACATGTCGGGCGGGCAGATGGGTTGCCCGATCGTGTTCCGCGGCCCGAACGGCGCGGCATCCCGCGTCGGGGCCCAGCATTCGCAGTGCTATGCGAGTTGGTACGCCCATGTGCCTGGCCTGAAGGTCGTCGCGCCCTGGTCCTCGGCCGATGCCAAGGGGCTGCTGCGGGCGGCGATCCGTGATCCCAACCCGGTGATCGTGCTGGAGAATGAAATCCTCTACGGCCAGACCTTCGACTGCCCGGCGGATGAGGATTTCATCCTGCCCATCGGCAAGGCGAAGGTGGAACGCGAGGGCAAGCACGTCACCATCGTCGCCTTCAGCGTCATGGTCGGCGTCGCGATGAAGGCGGCCGAGGCGCTGGCGGAACTGGGGATCGAGGCGGAGGTCATCAACCTCCGCAGCCTGCGTCCGCTGGACACAGATACCGTGGTGGAAAGCGTCAAAAAGACCAACCGCCTGGTGACGGTGGAAGAGGGCTGGCCCTATGCCGGTATCGGCGCCGAGGTCGCCATGCGGGTGATCGAACATGCCTTCGACTGGCTGGATGCTCCGCCGGTGCGGGTGCATGGGGAAGACGTGCCGCTGCCCTATGCCGCCAATCTGGAAAAACTCGCGCTGCCACAGCCTGAATGGGTTGTGAACGCGGTAAAGAAGATCGTCTGACGCGGGAGCGCTAGAATGGCCACGAATATCCTGATGCCGGCGCTGAGCCCGACCATGACCGAGGGCACGCTCGCCCGCTGGCTGAAGAAGGAAGGCGACACGGTAAAGGCCGGCGACGTGATCGCCGAGATCGAGACCGACAAGGCGACCATGGAGGTCGAAGCCGTCGATGAGGGCGTGCTGGGGAAGATCCTGGTCGCTGATGGCACCGAGCATGTGAAGGTGAACGACCCGATCGCCGTGCTGGTGGATGCGGGGGAGGCTGTGCCCGCCGCCGCGGCGCCAGTTGCGGCCGCGCCAGTTGCAGCCCCAGCCCCTGTAGCGGCGGCTGTTGCGCCCGCGCCGGTGACGACGCCGGTCGCTGCCCCCGTTGCCGCGCCGGCTGCGTCCGGAGAGCGGGTGTTTGCCTCGCCTCTCGCGCGTCGGATGGCGACGCAGGCGGGGATCGAACTGTCCGACGTGAAGGGGTCAGGCCCGAACGGCCGGATTGTTCGCGCGGATATCGAGGCTGCCCAGAAGGGCCAGCCAGCCGCCGCCCCTGTCGCGGCGCCGGCGCCAGTTGCGGCCCAGGCCCCCGCCGCTGCGCCCGCCCCGGTGCGCGCCGCCGCGATCGCGCAGCCGCACAAGCTCGTGCCGCATACATCCATCCGCAAGGTCATCGCCCGCCGCCTGACCGAGGCGAAGTCGACCATCCCGCATTTCTACGTCTCGATGGATATCGACGTGGGCGAGCTGGTCAGCCTGATGGACAAGCTGAACGCCAAGTCCCCGCCGCGGGAGCATCCGGACTGGTATTTCATCACCATCAACGACCTGATCATCAAAGCGAGCGCCCTGACGCTCCGCCGCCTGCCCGCGACCAACGCGGCCTGGACCGATGACGGGATGGCGGTGTTCGAGGATGTCGATATCTCGGTTGCCGTGTCTATCCCTGATGGGCTGATCACGCCGATCGTGAAGCGGGCCGACCAGAAGGGCCTGCTGACGATCAGCCGGGAGATGAAGGACCTCGCCGCCCGCGCCCGCGCCGGCAAGCTGAAACCGGATGAGTTCCAGGGCGGTGGGTTCTCCATCTCCAACATGGGGATGTTCGGGGTGACGCAGTTCAACGCGATCATCAACCCGCCCCAGGCCGCGATCCTGGCCGTGGGCGCCGCATCCAAGCGAGCCGTCGTGCGCGATGACCAGTTGGCGATCGCGACGGTGATGACCTGCACGCTCAGCGTCGATCACCGCGTGATCGATGGCGCGCTCGGGGCTTCGTGGATGAAGACGTTCAAGCAGATCCTGGAGGACCCGCTGAGCCTGATGCTGTGAGGGTGGGGCCGGGAGGGTAACCCGACCCCCGCCTTCACCGTCATGGCCGGGCTTGACCCGGCCACCCACTCGACGGCGGCCGTGCAACGCCACGACCGCCCCGTCCAAGGGGTTCAACCCACCCCATGACCGAACCCGGCGGCTGGGTCTACATGATGACCAACCGCCCCCGGGGCACGCTCTACACCGGCATCACCGCCGACCTGCTCCGCCGCGTGAGTGAACACAAATCCGGCACCGGAAGCACATTCACCCGGCGTTATTACCTCAAGACACTGGTCTGGTTCGAACACCATCACGACATAACCGCAGCGATCCAGAGAGAAACAAACATCAAGCGATGGTCCCGCCAATGGAAGCTCGAACTGATCGAGAAGGACAATCCGGCATCGGACGATCTGTATCTTCGGCTGATCGGGGCATGAGGCGTCGCGTCGTTGTGTCACTGCCATGGAGCGGGTGGCCGGGTCAGGCCCGGCCATGACGGATAAGACAGGGCCAGCCGCGAACGCCCCCGCGTTCGTCACCCGAGACGCCACCCCGGCCGACATCCCGCATATCCATCGCTTGGTCCGCGACCTGGCCGAGTACGAAAACCTCCTCGACAAATTCACCGCCTCCGAGGCCGATTTCCACGCCGCCCTCTTCGGTCCAACCCCCCGCGCACACGCCATCATGGCCCAGCCCGCGGGCGGCCCGCCTATCGGGATCGCCCTGTTCTACTACACCTTCGGCACATTCGGCTGCCGCCCGAACATCTTCCTCGAAGACCTGTTCGTTGAGCCAGGCTACCGCAAGCACGGCCTCGGCATCGCCCTTCTCCGCGCCCTGGCCCAACGGGCGATCGCGGAAAACTGTGACCGGATCGACTGGCACGTGCTGGAATGGAACGCGCCGTCGATCGCGTTCTACCAAAGCCTCGGCGCGACCCGCATGACCGACTGGCACGTCCGCCAACTGCAAGGGGACGCGCTGCAAGCCCTCGCCGCAGGAGACCCCCATGCCTGACCAGTCCTTCGACCTCGTCATCATCGGCGGCGGACCCGGCGGCTACGTCACCGCCATCCGCGCCGCCCAGCTCGGCATGAAGACCGCGCTGGTGGAGCGTGAACACCTCGGCGGCATCTGCCTCAACTGGGGCTGCATCCCGACGAAAGCCCTGCTGCGGACATCGGAAATCGCCCATCTCCTCCAGCATCTGCCGGAGTATGGTTTCGACGCCGTCAAGACCAGTTTCGACATCGAAAAAGTGGTCAAACGCTCCCGCGCCGTGGCGAAGCAACTATCCGGCGGCGTCGCGCACCTGCTGCGCAAGAACAAGGTCACGGTTTTCGACGGCACCGGCAAGCTCGCCGGCAAGCAGACCGTCGCGGTGACCAAGGACGACAAGCCGGTCGCGACGCTCAAGGCCCCGCACATCATCCTGGCCACCGGCGCCCGCGCGCGCCAGCTTCCCGGGATCGAGGCCGATGGCAAGCTGATCTGGACCTACAAGGAAGCCATGGTGCCGACCGCCATGCCGAAATCCCTGCTGGTCATAGGCTCGGGCGCCATCGGGATCGAATTCGCCAGCTTCTACAGCGCCATGGGCGCCAAGGTAACCGTCGTCGAAACGATGGATCGCATCCTGCCGGTGGAGGACGCCGAAATCTCCGCCTTCGCCCATAAGGCGTTCGAGAAGCAGGGTATGACGATCATGACCGCGGCCACCGTGAAGTCGGTCGCCAAGGCCGCCGACAGCGTGACCGCGACGATCGAGGCTGGCGGGAAGACCCAGACCATCACCGTGGACCGGATCATCTCGGCCGTCGGCATCGTCGGCAATGTCGAGAACCTGAGCCTGGAAGGCACCGCCGTTAAAGTGGAACGGACCCACATCGTGGTCGACGGCCATGGCCGCACCGCCGAACCAGGCATCTACGCGATCGGCGACCTGGCCGGTCCCCCCTGGCTCGCCCACAAGGCCAGCCATGAGGGCGTGATCTGCGTCGAGACGATCGCAGGCCTCAAGGACGTCCACGCCTTGAACGTCGGCAACATCCCCGGCTGCACCTATTGCCGCCCGCAGATTGCCTCGGTTGGCATGACCGAAGCGCGGGCGAAGGAAGCGGGGCATGAGGTCAAGGTCGGCCGCTTCCCCTTCATCGGCAACGGCAAGGCCATCGCGATGGGAGAGCCGGAGGGGATGATCAAGACCATCTTCGACGCCAAGACCGGCGAACTGCTGGGCGCCCACATGATCGGCGCCGAGGTGACCGAGATGATCCAGGGCTACACCGTCGCCCGCACACTGGAAACGACGGAAGCCGAACTGATGCACACGGTGTTCCCGCATCCGACGATCTCGGAAGCAATGCACGAGGCCGTGCTGGCGGCGTATGGGCGGGCGATCCACTTCTAGGCACGGGTCCCCTTCCCTTCCCCGGCCGCACGCGCCACCCTGCCGTCACGATGCGCATCCTGTTCCGGGGACTGACCACTCTGATCGCGACCGCCGGCATCCTGCTTCTGCTGCTGGGGGTCCTGATCGGGGCTGCCTTGTGGTTCACCGTCCCGCGCGGCAACGTCACCGCCCGCATCCCCGGCCTGAGCGCCCCCGTCGACATCACCTTCGACCAGGACGGCATCCCCCGCATCAAGGCCGCGACAGAACGGGACGCGGTAGCCGCCCTCGGCTACGTCCACGCCCGCGACCGCATGTTCCAGATGGAACTCATGCGCCGCGGCGCCTCCGGCCGGGTGTCGGAGATCGCAGGCCCCGTCACGCTCGGCTTTGACAAGACGATGCGGACCCTCGGTGCCAGGCCCCGCGCCGTCCAGGACCTTGAAACAATGCCCGCGGACACGCGCGACCTGCTGGAGGCGTATGCCAGCGGCGTGAACGCCCGCATCGCCGCCCGCGGCCGCTTCATCGCGCCAGAGTTCCTGGTGCTCGGCGCGCCCGAACCGTGGGAGGCGGCGGACAGTCTGCTATGGGGCAAGACCATGGGGCTGTGGCTGTCGATGAACTGGCGCACCGAATTGTCGCGTCTGGCACTGACCGGCAAGGTGCCGGAGCCGGTGATCAACCAGCTCTGGCCGCCCAAATCCGATGCTGGCCGCCCCGACGCGGCGCGGGAGGCGGATACGCGCCACGCCGACGCCGCCGAACAATTGCTGAAGGCCCTGCCCTGGTTTCCGGCGCCGCACACGATGCCGTCCTCGGCGTCCAACGAATGGGCGGTGGACGGGCGGCACACCGCCTCGGGCGCACCGCTGCTGGCCGGCGATCCGCATCTGAACTTCGCCTTCCCCGGCATCTGGTACCTGGTCCGGATCGAGCTGCCAGATAGGTCCCTGGTCGGCGCCACCGGTCCCGGCGTGCCGGGAGTCGTGATCGGCCATAACGGCCATATCGCCTGGACCTTCACCACGACCGGCGCCGATGTGCAGGACGTGTTCATCGAGACCTCGGTCGGAACGGACCAGTACCAGACCCCGGACGGCCCTCGCCCCTTCGTCCTGCGGCAGGAACGGATCAAGGTGCGCGGCAAGCCCGATGAGGTCCTGACCGTCCGCGAAACCCGCCACGGCCCGGTGATCAGCGACGTCCAGCCAGCCCCCGGCGGCGCGATCCTGGCCGTTGCCATGGGACACCTGCAACCGAAGGACACCGCCGCCGCCGGCCTGACCGCCCTGAACCGTGCCCGATCGGTCGATGACGCCCGCGCCGCCGCCGCCCTGATCACCGCCCCGGTGCAGAACCTGCTGGTCGCGGATCGGGAGCGGATCGCTTTGTTCGTCACCGGCCGCGTGCCCATCCGCAAGGCCGGCGACGGATCACGCCCGGTGCCGGGCGATGGCTCCCATGACTGGATCGGCTGGGCCGAGGCGGACCGGATGCCCTCGATCGTCGCACCCGAGAGCGGGCGGCTGGTCAATGCCAATGAACGGATCGCGCCGCCCGATTTCCCGGTGTTCCTCGGCCGCGACTGGTTCGGCGACTGGCGCGCCCGCCGCATCCGGGAGATGCTGGACGCCGGCGCCCGCTTCACCCCGGCCGACTTCGCCCGCATGCAGGCGGACTCGGTCAGCGTCTTCGCCCGCGACATGCTGCCGATCCTGCTCGCGGTCCCGATGCCCGCCGGCGCGGATCGGCTGCAAGGGATGCTGCGCAACTGGGACGGCACGATGGCGATCGACCGGCCTCAGCCGCTGATCTTCAACGCCTGGATCGCCGAATTCTATCGCCAGGCCCTGGGCGCGGTCGGCGTTGCGCCCGAACAGGGGGGGCCGGTCACGGATTTCGTGGCCCATGCCCTCCGCTCACCTGGCCCGGGCGGTGCCGACCAGCGCGACGCCCTGCTGCGGGAGTCCCTGGTCGCGGCGGGGAAGATGCTGAACGAACGCTTCGGCCCCAATCCCGCCACCTGGACTTGGGGGGCGGCCCATATCGCCTTGTTCCAGCACCCCGTGCTGCGCGCACTGCCGGTGCTGGGAACCTTGACCACGGTCTCGATCCCCAGCCCCGGCGACGATACGACGGTCAACCGCGGCGGCGTGGATGGGCAGATGCGGAACGTCCATGGCGCCGGCTTCCGCGGAGTCTATGACCTGGCCGACCTCGACCGTAGCCTGTTCATGGTCACGCCCGGCCAGTCAGGCAATCCGCTCAGCCGTGACGCCCGCCACTTCGTCACCCGCTGGCGGGACGGGGAAACCATAACCATCCCGCTCGAACCCGCGCAGGTGCGGGCGAAGCTGCGGATCAATCCTTGATCAGGTGTCCATGACCCGGTGACAGCCGGCCGATCCTGCCCATACACTTGCTCAACACCGGCGCCACGACGCGGGCCAGCTACCCCGAGGAAGCGAAGAAGATCCTGTTCGGACACGCCCCCCCCGGGGCGCGCCACTGAAACTGGAGACGAGATGACACCGATCGACCATCCCTCCGCCTGGCTTGGCTCCCGCATCGATTACCGCGCCGAAGGCCTGCACACGCTGAACGCCGTCGAGGTGACCGAGATCGACGCCGCCCTGGCGCATCTGCGCCGGCAGGGCGACCTCGATGTCCCCGCCATCACGCCGGCGACCTTTCCCCTGCCGACGCTCGCCGCGACATTCCGTGCCCTGGGCAACAATCTGCGCGACGGGCGGGGCTTCGTCCTGCTGCGCGGCCTGCCGCGGGAGCGGTACGACGTCGATGACATGGCCCGCATCTATTTTGGCATCGGCTGCCATATCGGCCCTGTCGTCCCCCAATCCTGGCACGGCGAACTTCTCGGCAACGTCGTCGATGTCTCGGATGTCGAGGCGGAGGCGCGCGGCTACCAGGCCGGCGGGGCGCAGCGCTTCCACACCGATACCTGCGACATCGTCTCGCTGATGTGCCTGCGCGGGGCGAAGTCGGGCGGGGTGAGCCGCATCGCCTCGGCCGCCGCGATCCATAACCGGCTGCTGGACACAAGGCCCGATCTCGCCGCCACGCTGTATGGCGAATACGTCTACCGGCGGATGGAACGCGACGCGAGCCTGGGCAACAACCGCCTGCTCAAGCGGGTCGTCATCTTCTCGCGGGAGACGGGTGGTTTCACCTGCAACACCTCCGGCAGCTATCCGAACCGCGCGGTTGCGGCGGGCGATGCCGTGATGACACCGCTGCAGATCGAGGCCTTGGATGAGATGGAACGCCTCGCCGCCTCGCCCGAATTCCACCTCGACATGAGCATCGCCGAGGGCGACATCCAGTTCCTGAACAACCGTGTCCTGCTGCACGGGCGGACGGGGTATGAGGACTGGCCGGAAATCCCCCGCCGGCGGCATCTGCTGCGGCTGTGGCTGTATTGCGACGACTGGCCGATGTTCCCCGCCAACCAGGGCGTGCACGACTTCGACGACCACCGCGGCTGGATCCGGCAGCGGACGCCGTTCATGGAATTTCCCTCCCGCTACCTCGCCGCCATGACCGCGCGCCAGGCCGCCTGACCAGGAGACTGCAATGCCAAAGGTGATCGTCATCGGGGCCGGCGTCGTCGGTTCCTCCTGCGCATGGCGCATGGCGCAGGCCGGGGCGAAGGTCCTGGTGCTGGAGGCCGTTCGGGTCGGCGCCGGCACGTCGGGCATCAGCTATGCCTGGACCAACGCGCACCACAAGCCGCCGAGGCCGTACCACGAACTGAACACCAACGGGATGAAGCTGCACGCGGAGTTGCGCGACGCCTTCCCGGGTTCGACCTGGTGGCACGGCGGGGGCAGCCTGGAATGGACCCCGCCCGAGGAATACCAGGCACTGCGCGACAACGTCGCCCAGTTGCACGAATGGGGCTATCGCGCCGAGTGGGTCAGCCCGGCGCAGGTGGCTGAACTGGAACCGGACATCGACCTGGCCGTCCTTGGCGATGCTCCGGCGGCGTATTTCCCCGATGAGGGCTGGCTCGATCCGATCCCCTATTGCCACGCGATGATCTCGGCCGCGGTGCGCCGGCACGGGGCGCGGGTGCAATGCGGCGTGCGGGTGACGGACCTGATCATGAGCGGCGACCGCGTGTCCGGCGTCCGTATGGCGGATGGCACGGAGCACCACGCAGACATGGTGGTGAACTGCGGCGGCCGCTGGACGAATGAGGCGGTGCGCGAGGCCGGGCTGCACCTGCCGTTGGCACCGACGCCGGGGCTGCTGGTGTTCACCCCGCCGGTTGCCTGCGGCTTGTCCCGCGTGCTGCATACGTCGGTCATCAACGCCCGCCCCGATGGCGCCGGCCGGCTGATGCTGCACTGGAACCCGACCGACGCGACGCTCCGCCTGGACAGCCCCATCAGCCCCTCCATGCCCGAAGCACTCGACCTGGTCGCCCGCGCTCGGCGGCTGTTCCCTTGCATCGGGGCGGTGCAACCCGAGGCGGTGCGCCTGGGCATCCGCCCCATCCCCGCGGATGGGCTGACGGCGGTGGGTCCGATGCCGCGGGTGAACGGATACTATGTGGCCGTGACGCATAGCGGGGTGACGATGTCCCCGTTCCTGGGTGTCTGCGTGGCGGATGAGGTCGTGCATGGAAAGACACGCCCGGAACTGGCGGATTTCCGGCCGGCACGGTTCTTCAATTAGAGGGCGCTGGCTGTTTTCACGTCATGGTCCGCGCAGGCGGGCCATCCACGACTTGGCCAATGTTGACAGCGAAAATCGCGGGTGGTGGCCCGGAGCTTGCCCTCGGGCCGGCTTTTCGCCGGACCCGGGGGGCAACCATGACGAGGGGTCAGCGTCCGTGGTCCCCCGGACCTATAGCGTCCGCCCCTCCCGCAGCCCCAGCGCCCTGATCCGGGACGCGAGCGTCGTCGGCTTCACCCCCAGGATCGCCGCCGCGCCCTTCGCCCCGAACACTTTTCCCCCGGCGGCGCGCAACGCGGCGCGGATGTTCTCCCGGTCCCGATCACGACGAGCAGCTTCCGTCAGGACCTCGGCCGGCGGCCCCTCGGCCACCCCGGCCGCCTCCACCGCCGGCACCGGCAGTTCAAAGCGCGGCCGTCCGTCGCGGGCGAGGATCGCGGCCCGCTCCATCAAATTCTCCAGTTCGCGCACGTTCCCGGGCCAGTCATAGGCGGACAGCCGGCGAACATCGCCCTCGGTCAACGCCAGGTCATCGATCCGCAGTTTCTGACAGGCCAGCCGAAGGAAATGGCCGGCGAGCAAGGGCACGTCCTCCCGCCGATCGCGCAGCGGGCGGGATTCGATCGGGAAGACGTTCAACCGGTAGAAAAGGGCCTCCCGGAAACGGCGAGTCCGAACTTCCTCGCGCAAATTCCGATTGGTGGCGGCGATGACCCGAACATCGACGCGGCGGGTGCGTTCCTCTCCCACCCGTTCGAACTCCGCCTCCTGCAGCACGCGCAGTAGCTTGCTTTGCAGTTCGATCGGGATTTCACCGACCTCATCCAGAAACAGCGTCCCGCCATCGGCGAGTTCAAACCGCCCGACACGGTCACGGATCGCGCCGGTAAAAGCGCCACGCACATGGCCGAAGATTTCACTCTCAAACAACTCCCGTGGGATGGTGGCGCAGTTCACCCGGATCAGAGGCCGGTCGCGCCGGCTGCCCGCGTCATGAATCGCGCGGGCGATCAGTTCCTTGCCAGTGCCCGACTCACCGGTGATCAGCACGGTCGCTCCGGTCGGCGCCACCAGGTCGATCTGACTCCGCAACGCCTCGATCGCCGGAGCACGGCCCAGGATCCCGAAGCGGGCGTGTTCCTGGCGTATTTCCTCCTGTAGATATGCGTTCTCCAATTCCAGGCGTTGGCGCAGGCTGTCGACCTCGGCCAGGGCATGGCGCAGCCGCTCATCCGCCTCCCGCCGTTGCGAGATGTCACGGAACACGATCACCGCCCCGGCCAGGTGGCCACGATCGCGAATGGGCGTCGATGTGTATTCCACGAAGAACCGGCTGCCATCCTTGCGCCAGAACACCTCGTCATCGACGTTGTGCACCGCGCCGTCGCGGAAGGCGGCGTAGATCGGGCATTGTTCGTGCGGGTAGTGCGCGCCGTCCAGCGTCGTATGATGGCAGACGGCATGCATGTCGCGTCCAACCAGTTCCTCGGCTGTCCATCCCAGCATGCGGGCGGCGGCCGGATTGACGAATGTGGTGACGCCTTCGGCATTGACGCCGTAGATGCCTTCACCGGCCGCGCGCAGAATCAGTTGGTTGTCCCGCTCGATGGTAATAGGGGCACAACCACGGGCACGCAGGTGGCGGGTTCTCCGAACGCCGGCGGTCAAACGGGCGACGGAAACAACCGTGCTTGCGCCAATCAGGCAGGGCGCAGGCGAGCTCTGACGTAATGGTCGAGCGGTTCGATGATCGC
>CAMCDA010000053.1 GCA_945873195.1 Asaia bogorensis | reverse complement strand
AGCTTCGGGCCGCCCCCGGCCGAGGCGCATCGCGCCAGAAACCCCTGTGCTGCCAACGGCGCTCCTCCCACCGATGGGGGACGACCCAGCCACGCCTGCGCACATGCCGGCCCAGCCCCGCACCGCACGCGACCGAGGATTGGTCGTACGAAACCCCGCGATCCTGGCGGCCTCCATGCTACTGGTCCTGTTCGGCGTGCTGACGGCCGGCCTGGATCCGATGCTGGCGGGCGGGTGCCGGATCATTGGCCTGGCGGCCATCCTGGTGCTGGTGCCGGCACTGCTGCCGGTGAGCCTGCTGCTTCTGCTCAGCCTCACCGGTCCGCAAGCCTCGGGCCTGCCGCCCGCCGACACCCTGGCAACCATGCTGCTGGCTGCCGGTGTCGCCGGCCTGCTGGCCTGCGCGATGCTGCCGGCCCTTCGCCTGCTGCCCGCCAAACGGACGATGGTGCTCGCCCAGATCGCCCTCGCCGCGACCGCCGTCGGCCTGGGCGACGGGGTGTTTGGCGCCGTGATCCTGCTGGTCCTGCTGACCCTGTCCGACGCCGCCGCCCGCGTCGCGCCGGGATCTGGTCCGGAGAGGCCGATCACCCTCCTCGCCCTGGCCGGAATGCCGCCCTTCGGAACCTTCGCCGGCCTCGCGCTCGTGCTGCCGTTGATGGCCCAGCGTTCCCCCTGGCTGCTGCTGGCCTGCCTGCCGGGGCTCGCCCTACCCGCCTGGCCGCTGATCCGCCAGGCCGCGCATCGCCTCCGCCGCCACCTTCCCGCGACGCCGTCCTCCATCACCCCATCCCTCGCCTGGCTGCCCCTGGTCCTGGCCCTGATCCTCGGCTTCCTTTTGCCCGACAGCCTGACCGCCGCCCTCCGCGCCATCGTGGCCACCGCCCCATGACCCCAAGCCCCACCACCGTCAGCACCATCCTTGCCGCATCCGAGGCCACGGTCTGCCGCCCCGTGCTGCGCCACCGCCTGCCCGCCGCCGCCTGGGCCGACCTGATCACCGCCCTGGCCACTGAACCGCACCGCCTGCTCGCGTTATGGGCCGACACGATCGAGGTCCATGCCCTCCTGCTCCACGATCCCAGCCTCACGGTTGTCGCCGTCTCAACCCCGGTGGACGCCGGCCACTACCCCGCCTTGTCCCAGGCCCGCCCCAATGCCGCCCCGTTCGAGCGCATGATCCGCGATCTCTGGGGCCACAACGCCCACCCCACGGCCGACGGCAGACCCTGGCTCGACCACGGCCACTGGCCCGTGACGCACCCGCTCTCCCCCCGCCCCGGCCCCGCGCCCACAGAGATCGAACCGCCCAGCTTCCCCACCGCCGAAGGCGATCACGCGACCCGCCTGCCACTGGGTCCCGTGGACGGCCTGATCAGCCAGGCCGAACATCTCCGCCTCACGCTCGATGGGCCCAGGGTGCGGTCGGCCGAGGCGCATCTCGGCTACACCCACAAGGGCACGCTGGCGCTGATGCGGGGCAAATCCCCCCGCGCCGCCGCCCGCTTTGTCGCCCGCCTGTCCGCGGATGCCACCGTCGCGCATTCCATCGCCTTTGCCCGCGCCGCCGAGGCCGCCCTGGCGACCGAGGCCCCGCCCCGCGCCGAGGCCCTGCGCGCGATCATGCAGGAATGGGAACGCATCGCCGTCCATCTGGGCCATTTCGCCGAACTCGGTGCCCTGACCGCCGCCCACGGCCTCCGTCAACGCGCCCAGCTCGGCTTGGAACATCTGTCCCGCGCCGCCGAGGCCGCGTTCGGCCACCGGTTGATGATGGATGTCGTCGTGCCCGGTGGCGTATCCCACGACATCGCCGGCGACGGGCAGGTCGTGCTGCGCGCCGCGCTGACCGCCTTCGTGGAGACTCTGCCGGCGCTGGCCGCCGCGCTGCATCATCCGCCGCTGGCCAGCCGGCTGTCGGGCCTGGGCCACACGCCCCTGCCCCTGGTCCGCCGCTTCGCCGCCGGCGGCGTAACAGGCCGATCCGCCGGCCGGACCTTTGATGCCCGCGCGCTCGACCCCGTTTACGAAGCCCTCGGCCTGGAATCGGAGACCCATGACAAGGGTGACGCCCTGGCCCGCTGCGAGCTGCGCCTGGATGAAATCGCCGCCAGCGTCCGCCTGATCGACCGGTTGTCCGGCGTGCTGCCGGATGGCCCCGTCTCTGTCCCCTTGCCCAGCGAAAGCGGCGAGGGCATCGGCTGCGCGGAATCCGCCCATGGCGACATCTGGCACTGGCTGCGCCTGGATCACGGCCACATTGCCGCCGCCTTACCCCGCGATCCCGGCTGGGCGCTGTGGCCGCTGGCGGAGCAGGTGATGGCCGGCGCCCTGGTCGAGGATATCGCGCTGATCCGCTGCTCCCTGGGCCTGACCGCATCGGGCATGGACCTGTGACCGCGCCCTTGTCGGAGCACCCGCCATCATGAACCGTTCCGCCTGGCTGCCGGACCGCATCGTACCCGACCCGGACGCGCCGGTGGATGGCGACACGATCAACGCGCTGGTCACCCGGCTGGACGCGGCGGCACAAACACGGCTGGGGCGCAGCCTGGCGTTGCGGCATGTCGATGGCGGTGATTGCGGCGGCTGCGCGCGGGAAATGCGGGCGCTGTCAGGCCCGCTGTATCAGCTCGAGCGCTTCGGCCTGCGCTTTGTCGAGAACCCGCGCCACGCCGACGTGCTGGTGGTGACCGGCCCGATGACCCGCAACATGCGGCAGGCGCTGGAGCAGGCGCTGGATGCCATGCCCGATCCCAAATGGGTCGTCGCGCTCGGCGATTGCGCCGTCGATGGCGGCGTCTTCAAGGGCAGCTACGCGGTGCTGGGCGGCACCGGCAACGCCGTGCCGATCGACCTGAAGATCGCGGGTTGCCCGCCGTCCCCGGCCCGCATCCTCGCCGGATTGCGGGCCCTGCTGGAAGCCAACGCGCGGTAGGTCAGCCCCCCGTTCTGTCAGCCAGTCGTGGTGGGGGCCTTCTTGGCCTTCGCCTTCTGGGAGCCGGTCTTCTTCGACTTGGTCTGGGACTTCGTTCCCTTCGACTTCTGCGACTGGGCACCGGTCTGGGTGGAGGTCTGCTGCTTCGCCATCGCGGGCGGCGCCACCAGGGCGGCCACGGGCAGGACAAATACCAGCGCGAGGAGGAGGCGTTTGGCGGAAGCGATCACGGTCTATGCTCCGGGTGTTGCGACGGGTGTACGAGTCGGCATGCCAACGTGGCCGCCGGCTTGCTCATGGTCAAATTTTCCGTGGAAAAGCAAGCGCTTTCGTCGCGTCCTGAAACAGACATCTTAAAACAGGCCGTGCCGTATCCCCAGACAGAGCTTGCGCCACAGCGGCAGGCTGACCCGTTCCCCCGGCCGCTCCCACCCGCGCCGTTCCAGCATCGACAGGATCGCCGCATAGGTTGCGCCCATCAGCCTCGCCGGCTTCATCGCGGCCTGGTCGCAGGCACGCATGGCGGTCTCGGCCTCGCGGAAATAGTCGTGCGCCCGTGTCGCGAGACGGTCGCAGACCTTGCCCAACCCCGGCGCCGTCAACGCCGCCCGCGCATCGGCCGGCACGCCGGCTTCGTCCAGATACTCGCGCGGCAGATAAAGCCTGTTGCGATCAGCATCTTCCTGCAAATCGCGTAAAATATTGGTCAACTGCAAGGCGCGGCCCAGCGCGTGCGCGACACGATCGGCGGTGGGGGACGCATCGCCAAAGGCACGGACCGACAGCCGCCCCACGGCCACCGCGACGCGATCGCAATAAAGTTCGAGTGTCGCCAGATCGGGGGCCACGATTTCGGTTTCCGCGTCCATCCGCATGCCGTCGATGACCGCGATGAAATCATCCCGGCGCAGGTCGAAGGCCGGGACCGCACGGGTCAGAACCCGCGTAACCGGATCATGGCTTTTGCCCTGATAAACGTCATCTATCCATGCGTGCCACCGCGCCAGGCCGGCGATCTTTTCCGGCAGCGTCCCTTCCTCATCGGCGATGTCGTCGACGATGCGGCAGAAGGCGTACACAGCATACATCGCGTGACGGCGATCCGGCGGCAGCACGCGCATGCCGCGATAGAACGACGTGCCGGCGGCGCGGACAATCGCCTCGACCGCGTCAAGATCCGCCTGATCAGCCCCCAAGGGTGTCATGACACCTGCCAGAAATACCGCAACGCACCGACCGAACTGGCGAGGAAATCCCCCTTGCCGAGCGCGACCCGACGCGCCAGCGGATCCGTCCGCGCCAACCGCCGCGCGAGGCGGCGGGACAGCCCCAGGATCACGGCGGATTCCAGCCGCAACCGGCGGTCACGCGCGATCTCCGGCAATTCGATCGCCGCCTGCGTCAGCCGGTCGATCCGATCCAACAACGTCACGAACACGCGCCGCAGCCCGGGCGTTTCCTTGGGCGCGCGCAGATCCTCGATGCGGACCCCGAAATGATTGAGCAGCGCGATCGGCAGGTAGCAGCGATCCAGCTCCGCCAGGTCCTTGGCGCAATCCTGCATGTGATTGAGCACCTGCAACGCGATACAGAGCGCATCGGACGCCGAATAGCACTCATGACTCTCGCCATGCAGATCCAGCAGGAAGCGCCCGACCGGCACCGCGGAATAACGGCAATAGCCGTACAGCTCATCGATCGTTTCGTAACGGTTCTTCGTCGCGTCGCGCCGGAACGCGATCAGCAGATCGGTCGCGTGGGACGGCGTCACCTTGGTCACGGCCAGGCTGTCGCGCAGCTTGCGCGCGCTGGGGGAGCCATCGTCGCGCTGGCCGAGCAGCACGGCTTCCATGATGTCGAGCCGGTCGATCTTGTCCTGCGGCGCGAGGTCCCTGGAATCGGCGATGTCGTCGGCGTTGCGGGCAAAGGCGTAATAGGCGTGGACGTGCGGGCGCAGCCTGGGGCTGATCAGGATCGAGCCGACCGGGAAATTCTCATCCCCCCGGTTCTTGCCCGACCAAACCTCCACATTCTCACTCATATCGTTCCACCCTCGTATGCTCGGCCCTTCCACGCAACGCCACGTCCGAAATGATGATTGATGGCGGATCCGATCGTGGCCGCCATGTAGAAGGCGGCAATCAGGGGAAGCACAAGCGCCCAGGCCGGGGAGCGGCCGAAGCGGCGCAACGTCGGCAGATAGGATCCCGCCAGCATGGCCCAGGCGAGCAGGCCGATCCAGCGCGCCGGTCCGGTTTCGAACAGGGCGCCGGCGGGCGGGACCAGCCAGGTCAGCGCCATGCCCAGCGTGGTGCCGGCCAGGATCAACGGTGAGAAGCGCAACTGCACATAGGCCGTGCGCGCGACCATGTTCCAGATGTCGGCGAACCCGGGATACGGCCGCACGGACCGGGCCAGCGCCGAGTGGCCCAGGAATATGCGCCCCCCCTGTTTGACAGCGGCCGCCAGGGCCACGTCGTCGATCAATGCGCCGCGCACGGCTTCCACCCCATTCGTTCGCCGCAAGGCCCGCCGCCGGATCAGGATTGTCCCGCCAGCCGCCGCCGCGGTGCCGTTGAGCGAATCGTTCACCCGATCAAAGGGATACAGCATTTGGAAAAAGAAGACGAATGCCGGCACCAATGCGCGTTCGGCGGGGCTGTCGCAGGCGAGTTCCACCATCTCCGACACCATGTCGAGGCCTTCGTCCTCGGCCTTGGCGACCAGCGTCCCAAGATGGCGCGGATCATGGATGATATCGGCATCTGTCAGAAGAACGAGTTCCGCGTCCCCGGTTTGCGCCAGCCCCCGCTGGACGGCCCAGAGCTTGCCGCTCCAGCCCGCGGGGCGGGCGGCGCCGGTCAGGACGGTCAGGCGCGGGTCGTCCAGGGCGCGGGCAATGGCGCCGGTGCCGTCGGTGCTGCCGTCATCGACCAGAATGATGCGGAACGGGCCGGGATAGTCCTGCGCGAGAAGCGAACGGAGCGTGGGTGCGATGACCTCGGCTTCGTCGCGGGCGGGCACGACGATGGCAACGGCGGGCGCGCGGGCGGGAACCCGCGCGGTCAGCACCGGCCCCGCCTGCCAGAACTGGCCGTGCAGGAAGATCAGATACAGCCAGATGATCAGGGACAGAACCGCAAGCGTCGTCATCCCTTCAGCATGCCATTCGCGCGGAACCAGGCCACCGCGTCCTCCACCGCCAGCCGCACCGGGCGGGGCTGGTAGCCGAGTTCCCTTATCGCCTTGGCCGACGAGTAGAACATCTTCTTCCGCGCCATCTTCAAATGATCCCGCGTCACCAGAGGCGGAATGCCGGTCAGGTTCGCGAACATCTCCATCACCCAGGCAACCGGCCAGACCGCGCCCTCCGGCAGGCGGATCGACGGAGGGCGGCGGCCCGCCACATCCGCCACCAGCGCCAGCACGTCCTTCAGCGGCATGTTCTCCCCGCCCAGGACATAGCGTTCATGGATGCGCCCACGTTCCAGCGCCAGCGCATGCCCCAGCGCGACGTCATCGACATGGACGATGTTCAGCCCGGTATCGATATAGGCCGGCATCTGCCCCGCGGCGGCATCCCGGATCATCTTCCCGGTGGGCGTGGGCTTGATGTCGCGCGGACCGACGGGCGCGGCCGGGTTGACGATGACGACCGGCAGGTTCTCCACCCGGGCCAGCGCCAGCACCGCCTGTTCGGCCAGGAATTTCGAGCGCTTGTAGGTGCCGATGAAGTCGGACTCCTTCGCCGGCGTGTCCTCATCCGACAAGGTCCCATCCCCGATCAACCCCAAGGCCGCCACCGAACTGCAATGGATGATCCGTTCGGCCCCGGCGCGGCCGGCGGCGCGGACCATGGCGACCGCGCCCTCCACATTCGCCCGCAGCATCTCCTGAGGGTCCCGCACCCAGATCCGGTAGTCGGCGGCGACGTGGACGACATAGCGGCAGCCGGCGGCGGCGCGCTCCAGCGAGGCCGGGTCGGTCAGGTCCCCGGTCACCAACTCGGCGCCCAGCCCCGCGACGTTGCGCCGGTCACTGCCCGCGCGCACCAGCAGGCGCAGCTCGTGGCCGCGTTCGGCCAACACCCGCGCGACGGCGGAGCCGACGAAACCGGTGGCACCGGTCAGAAGCGTGGTCATGAAGGCACCGCCTGGCTGAGGATCGCCCCTCCATAGACGAAGCGCCGCTTGCCGCGAAAGACCATGGCGGGCACAAGCCGGGGCGATTGTTGTGGGGATGGGGGGTGCCTACCCCTCCCCCCGGCCCCCTCCCGACCTCGTCCCTTTGGGGGAGGGGGGGGGACGAGTGTCCGGAATGCTGCCTGAAAGTCCTGGATGAAACGCCTTTCCATCGCCCTCGCCGTCCTTGGCCTCATCCTTGGCATCGGCCTCATCTCCCATTTCGGGTTCGACGGCATCGCCGCCGCCATCGGCCGCATCGGGCCGGGCGAGTTCGCGCTCATCCTCGGCTGGCAGTTGGTGATCTTCACCATTCTCGGCCTCGCATGGCACACGATCGCACCGGGAGGCACCGGCCGCCCCCTCTGGGTGCTGATCTGGGCGAGGATGGTGCGCGACGCCTCGGCCACCTGCCTGCCGTTCTCCCAGGTCGGCGGCTTCGTCTTCGGCACCCGCGCCGCCACGCTGCACGGGATGCGCTGGCAGACCGCCACCGCCTCCATGGTCGTCGACCTGACGGCGGAGTTCCTGGCCCAGATCGCCTTCGCCGCCATCGGGCTGACCATCCTGCTCGCCCACGCCCCCTCCTCCGACCTCGTCATCCCGCTGGAGATCGGGCTCGGCCTGGCCGTGATCGGCGGCATCGCCTTCGTGGCCGCCCAAAAGGGCGCGGGGCCGATCTTCGCCGCCCTCGGCAAGCGCATCGCCGGCAACCGGTTCGACAACGCCCGCGACCGCATGGCCGTGCTGCAGGCCGAGGTCGCGCTGATCCACGGCCACACGCCCCGGCTGATCATGGGGTTCCTGCTGCATCTGGCCGGCTGGATCGCCACGGGCTGCGCCGGCTGGCTGACCCTGAGGCTGCTCGATGTGTCGATCGGCTTCGACCAGGCGCTGGCGATCGAGGCGCTGGTCGCCGCCGTCGCCGCCATGGCGTTCCTCGTGCCGGTCAACGCGGGGGTGCAGGAGGCGGGCTACGTCGCCCTCGGCGCCCTGTTCGGCGTGCCGCCCGAGATGGCCATCGCTGTCTCCCTGATCCGCCGAGCGCGGGATGTGACGCTGGGCGTGCCGATTTTGGTGGTGTGGCAGTTGGTGGAGGTCCGCCGCCTGCGCGCCCGCCCCGACGTGGAATAGGTGGCGCGTTTCCTTTCGCTGCAATCACGTGCCAGACTGGCGGGGCGCAACCTGGGCCGCGGCTGATGAGCAACCGGACCGTCTTCGTTTCCGCCACGACCAGTGAGTTCCAGGCCGAGCGGGAAGCGCTGGCGGCGAGCCTGCGGAAGGCCGGCTACACGGTTATCTTCCACAACGAACTGCGCTACGGCGCGCCGACGCTGCTGCGCGACCTGGAAGCCGACATCCTGCGCGCCGGGACCGCGATCTGCCTGATCGGGGACCACAGCGGCGGCGGGTTTCCGTCAGCGTCCGAGGCCGCCCCCTACGACCCACCGCCGCACGGAACCCGCGCATCCTATACGCAGTGGGAGTTCCTGCTGGCCCGCAAGCACGGCCTGCGGCAACTGGTCTATCTCCCGACCGGCGCGCGCCCCTCGCCCGGTCCCGACGACGACCCCGCCCTCCAGGCCGCCTTCAACGCCTGGCTCCCCGCCACCGGCATCGCTCGGCTGCCCTTCTCCAACGCCGATGCCCTGTGCGCGCGGGTGCTGGAACAACTGAACGAGATCAACCACCCGACCGGCCCGGTGATCCACGGCCTCGCCCCCAGCCTCGGCCATCTGTTCGTGGGGCGGGACGCGTTCCTGACCGAACTCCGGGCCAGCCTGACGGCGGGCGGGGGCACCGCCATCACCGCGGCGATCCAGGGCATGGGCGGGATCGGCAAGACCCGCGCCGCCACCGAATATGCCTGGGCGCACCAGGCCGACTACCCCGACGCGCTGCTGCTGATCCCGGCCGAGACCGGGGAATCCCTGACCACCCATCTCGGCAATCTCACCGCCCCCTTGGGCATTCCCCGGATGGAGGACCAGTCCGCCGATACCCGCCGAGCGGCGGCGGTGGCGTGGCTGGCGGCTCGGCAGGGGTGGCTGCTGATCCTGGATCATGTGGATACGCAGGACGGGATGGACGCCGCACACGCGCTGCGGGGGGCGCTGCCGCACGGGCATGTGCTGCTGACCAGCCGGTTGGGGGAGGCGCCCGATGGGTTCCGGGCGCTGCATCTGGGCGTGCTGTCACCCGAGGCCGCCGCCGACCTGGTGCTGGAACGCACCAACGGCAAGCGCGCGCTGATGCCGGACGACCGGGCGCAGGCGGAGGCATTGGGGAAGGATGTCGGCCACCTCGCGCTCGCCCTGACCCATGCCGCCGCCTATATCGCTCGGCATGCCTTGTCGGTGGCGGCGTATCGGGCGGAATTGGCCTCGGCGTTCGGGCGGGTAGCGGATTTCCGCGGGAAGACGGTGAGCGATTATGAACGCTCCACCCTGGCGACGCTGACGCTGTCGTTGGAACGGGCGACGCCGGAGGGGCGGGCGCTGCTGGAACGGTTGGCGTTCCTGGCGGATGAACCGGTGCCTCGGTTTCTGCTGGAGGTCCCGGTGCCGGGGGCGGAAAGCGAGGATGCGCGGGAGGCGGAGGCGGACCTCTACGGCTACTCCCTGGTCACGCGCGACAGGACGGCGGGGGCGTTCAGCGTGCATCGGCTGGTGCGGGCGGTCGTGCGCCTGGGGTTGGCGGACGCGGAGGCCCGGGTGCGGTTGGAACAGGCGCTGGGATGGGTGAACCGGGCGTTTGTGGGGGACCCGCAGGACGCGCGGACTTGGCCGCGCCTGATGCCGCTGGCCGAGCACGCGGAAGCGGTGGCGGATCGGGCGGTGGCGGCGGGGATTGATGAGCCGACCGGGGGGTTGATGGGGCATCTCGGCGTGCTGTTCGATGTGCGGGCGCAATATAACCGGGCCGAACGGTTGAAGCGCGCGGCACTGGCGATCGGGGAGCGGAGCCTGGGGACGGATCATCCCGAGGTCGCGACCCGCCGCAACAACCTCGCGAGCTTGCTGCAGGCGACGAACCGGCTGGCCGAGGCGGAGCCGCTGTATCGCCGCGCGCTCGCGATCACCGAGGCGAGCCTGGGGCCGGATCATCCCGATGTCGCGACCCGCCTCAACAACCTCGCGGGCTTGCTGCTGGCGACGAACCGGCCGACCGAGGCGGAGCCGATGTTTCGTCGTGCCCTCGCAATCACCGAGGCGAGCCTGGGGCCGGATCATCCCACTGTCGCGACCCGACTCAACAATCTCGCGGGCTTACTGCAGGCGACGAACCGGCTGGCCGAGGCGGAGCCGATGTTTCGCCGCGCGCTCGACATCGACGAGGCGACCCTGGGGCCGGATCATCCCACTGTCGCGACCCGACTCAACAACCTCGCGTGCCTGCTGGAGGCGACCAACCGGCTGGCGGAAGCGGAACCGCTGTATCGCCGAGCGCTGGCGATCGACGAGGCGGGCCTGGGGCCAGATCATCCCAGTGTCGCTACCAGCCTCAACAACCTCGCGGGCTTGCTGCGGACGACAAACCGTCTGGCCGAGGCGGAGCCGATGTATCGCCGCGCGCTGGCGATCGACGAGACGAGCCTGGGGCCGGATCATCCCACTGTCGCGACCCGCCTCAACAACCTTGCGGCTTTGCTGGAAGCAACGAACCGGCTGGCCGAGGCAGAGCCGATGTTTCGCCGCGCGCTCGACATCGACGAGGCGAGCCTGGGGCCGGATCATCCCACTGTCGCGAGCCACCTCAACAACCTCGCGGCCTTGCTGGAGGCGACGAACCGGCTGGCCGAGGCAGAGCCGATGTTTCGCCGCGCCCTCGCGATCGACGAGGCGAGCCTGGGGCCGGATCATCCAGATGTGGCACGCGACCTCAACAACCTCGCGGGCTTGCTGCGGGCGACGAACCGTCTGGCCGAGGCGGAGCCGATGTTTCGCCGCGGGCTGCTCATCCTGGCGCATTTCCACGTCACTACTCGTCACCGGCATCCGAATTTCGAGGCGGGTGTGAACAACTACGCCGGCGCCCTGCAGGAGATGGGGCTCACCGAGGCCGAGATCACCGCCGAACTTCAGGCCATCGCCCGCGAGGCCAGGCAGGGCTGACCCCTCGCCACGGCGGACGCCGCCATTCCGCCCGACCCGATCACCCCCGGCCTTCCCCCGAGGACTCTCCCGTTGCCTTGGCCAGCCCGGATGGGGTATTAAGAACAAAAGACGAACGACTGCCACCCACCCAGGCCAGCCCCCCATTTTTTCACATGATGCAACCCCATGTCCGGTGAGCCACACGCCCCCTCCCCGCTTGCGGCGGCGGGTTGGGGTGAGGGGGGACATCGCCCGGTCTTGTGCCGCGAGGACCCCCCACCCCAACCCTCCCCCTCAAGGGGGGAGGGGGCATATGGGATTTTTCGTACGGTGCTACCCCATGTCCGGTGAGAAATCGGGCGGCGTCCCGCGTGGATGTGTCGGGGGAATGGGACAGCGGTTCGGCGTGGGAACCGGCCGCCGTGTTTCAGCACGGAGAAGCAGGGAGGACGTCACGGAGGACAGCGGAGGGTGGCTCGACACGGGTCGATCCTCGGGACGGTTTTCCTCCTCGTCCTTTGTGACGTCCTCCCTGGTTCTTCGTGCTGAAATTCGGGCGGGTATTCAGACCGTGGCGGCGGCCAGACGCACGAACACAATTTTCGCACGGTCGTACCCCATGTCCGGTGAGCGGGACGCCCCTGGGTGGGGGCCTCGGGGCATGGGAATGGGGGGTGGCTTACCCCTCCCCCCGGCCCCCTCCCTCAAGGGGAGGGGGGGACTCTGTCGGGCCTCTGACACATCGCCCCATGCGGGAGGTGCCCAGGCCCCCATAATCCGCTAGGGCTTGCTCCCGGCGGCCTCCCGGATGAGGCTCGCGGGGGGAGGACCAGCGATGGACGGATTGCGTTGCACGATCATGCGCGGGGGCACCAGCAAGGCGGTGTTCCTGCGGGAGGACGACCTGCCGCCCCCCGGCGCCGAAAGGGACGCGATCATCCTCAAGGTCTTCGGCTCACCGGACCGGCGCCAGATCGATGGCCTCGGCGGGGCCGATCCGCTGACCTCCAAGCTCGCCATCATCGGCCGGCCGCGGGTGCCGGACACCGACGTGACCTACACCTTCGGCCAGGTGGAGATCGACCGGCCGGTCGTCGATTACCATAGCCTGTGCGGCAACATCTCCTCGGCCGTCGGGCAGTATGCGATCGAGGAAGGTTTGGTTGAGGCCCAGGAGGGCATCACCCGGGTCCGGGTCTATACGACCAACCTGAAACGGGTCCTGACGATCGAGGTCCCGGTGCGGAACGGCCGCCCAGTGCGCCTCGGCACCTACAAGGTCCCCGGCGTGCCGGGCAGCGGCGCGCGCATCCTGCTGGACTTCGCGGATACGGCCGGCGGGGCGACTGGGTCCCTGCTGCCGACCGGGAACCCGGTGGATACGCTGGACGTGCCGGGGGTGGGGCGGATCGAGGCCTCCCTGGTCGATATCGGCAATGCCCATGTGTTCATCCGCGCCGCCGACGTGGGGCTGCTTGGCACCGAGACCCCGGCCGAGATCGACGCCGACAAGGCCCTGCTGGGTCGGCTGGAACTGATCCGGGGCACCGGGGCGACGCGGATGGGCATGGCCTCCAGCCCCGAGGCGGCGCGGTCGGAGACTCCGGCCACCCCGATCCTGGGCATCATCTCGCCGCCCGCGGCCTATGCCGAGCACCTGGATGGGGCGGCGGTGGGGGCGGGGGACGTGGATGTGGTCTCCCGCCTGCTGTTCATGCAGATCACGCACAAGACCTATGCCGGGACCTCGACCGCCTGCACCGGGGTGGCTGCCCGCATCCCCGGGAGCATCGTCCACCAGGCCCTGCGGCCCGAGGCGCTGGAGCGGATGGAGATCCGGATCGGCCACCCCGCCGGGGTGATCGACACGGAATCGGAGGTCGTGCTGGCCGGCCCCGGCCGCAACCACGGGGTCCGCCGCGCGACCCTCGGCCGGACGGCGCGCCGGATCATGGATGGGACCGTTTACCTGGAGGATGCCGAATGAAAGCCCTGCGCTGCCACCAATGGACCCCCTTCGTTGACCTGAAGGTGGAGGATGTCCCCTCCCCCATCCTGGGTGCGGGGCAGGTCCGGATCGCGATCCATTATGCCGGGGTGTCCTTCGCGACCAGCCTGGTGACCGAGGGGAAGTATCAGCGGAAGCCCCCGCTGCCGTTCTCTCCGGGGACCGAGGTTTCGGGGGTGATCACGGAGGTGGCGCCGGGGGTGGCTGGGTTCTCGGTGGGCGATCGGGTGTGTGCCGGGATCGACTGGGGCGGGCATGCCGAGGAGGTCTGCGTGGACCCGACCACCGTCTACCGCCTGCCGGATGGGGTGCCGCTGGACGTGGCGCCTCAGTTCCCGCTGTCCTATGCGACGTCCTACGCGGCGCTGGTCTGGCGGGCGGGGATCAAGGCGGGAGAGACGGTGCTGGTCCATGGGGCGGCCGGGGCGGTGGGGCTGGCGGCGGTGGAGATCGCCAAGGCGGTCGGCTGCACCGTGGTCGCCACGGCCTCGACGCAGGAGAAGCGGGACCTGGTGGCGGCCCATGGGGCGGATGTGACGATCCCCCTGCCCTCGGAGGATGCGCGGGAGCGCATCCTGGCGGCGATCCCCGGCGGGGCGGACGTGATCTATGACCCGATCGGAGGGGATGTGTTCGACCTGTCGCTCCGCTGCGTGGCGAACAGCGGGCGGATCCTGGTGATCGGGTTCGCGGGCGGGCGGGTGCAGCAGATCCCCGGGAACATCATCCTGGTGAAGGACGTCTCGGTCCTGGGCTTCAACTACGGGAACTACCTGGGCTGGGGCCGGGTGGACGAACGCAAACGGCATGAGCCGGAGGTCCGCGCCATGTTCGACCGCATGTTCGCCTGGACGGTGGAGGGAAAGCTGAAACCCACGTCCTCCCACCGCTTCAAACTGGCCGAATCCCGAGCCGCGATGGAAACCGTCCTGGCCCGCCAATCCATGGGCAAGGTCGTCCTGCAAATGCCCGCCGCCGGATAGACCGCCCAAGAATCCCCCTCCCCCCTTGAGGGGGAGGGCCGGGGTGGGGGGTAACCACCCCCCAAACCCAACCAAGGGACCAGAACCACCCCCAAACCCAACCAACAGGCCCGAACCGAAAGGACCCAAACCAGCCGCCCAGAGAACCCCCCTCAGAACCCAAAAGCCCCCCCGTCACCCGACCCGCTTCATCCAAACCCCAGCCGCCGCCACGGCGTCCCGCGCCTTCGTCACACTTCCCGTCGACCGCAAAAACCCGTGGACCACGCCGGAGAAGGTCCGTGTCTCCACATCCACCCCAGCCTCCCGCAGTTTCACGACCAGGGCCTCCCCCTCCGACCGCAGGACATCCAGTTCGGCCAACAGCACACAGATCGGCGGAAGTCCCCGCAGATCAGCCCGCAAGGGAGCCGCCAGGGGGTTCAACCGATCAGCCTCATGGGTGACATACACGTCCCAGTAGAACGCCATCCGCTCCCGGTTCAGCCCATATCCGCCGGCCCCGAACTCGTTGTAACTATCGGTATCGGAACGACTATCGCTGACGGGGTAGTTGGCCAGGACCCCACGCAGCGCCGGGCCGCCGGTGTCGCGCAGCAGCAGCGCCGTCCCCAGCGCCAGATTGCCGCCCGCGGAGTCCCCGCCCAGCATGATCCGGCTGCCATCCAGGCCCCATTGGGCGCCGTTCTCGGCGATCCAGCGGACCGTGTCGGCGCACTCGAACAATGCCTGGGGGAACTTGGCCTCGGGCGAAAGGGCGTAGTCCACGCTGACCGCGTTGACCCGGCCCGCGGCCGCGTATTCCCGGACCATCCGGTCATGCGTGTCGATGTTCGCCCAGACCCAGCCGCCGCCGTGGAAATAGACCAGGGTCGGCAGTGCCTCGTCCGTGACCGGCCGATAGACCCGGCAACGCACCGCCCGCCCGCGAATCGAAACCCAGCGATCGGCTGTCTCGGCCATCTCCGGCCCGCCAACCGCGGTCCGCAGGCCCAGCAGGTCGTTGACCCGCCGATGCGGCTCCAGCGGCAGTTCCACCTTCACGGGCGGGTATTTCGCGGCCTCCGCCTCGGCGGCGGCGGTGAAGGCCGCCATCTCGGGGTCCCAGCGCGAACGGTCAGCCATGTCTCTCTCCCTTGGGGTTTCCGGCCGCCATGCAACGACAGGGAGACGGTCTTGGCAATGTCCGCCGGCCTTTATTCCGATCGCCCCCTCAGCGCCTGGAACGCGACGTCGCGACGGCGGTCGGCCTGCGCCAGACGGTCCCGCGCCGTGCGCACCCAGGTCCGGTCGGTATCCAGCGACGCCCGCTGGCCGCCCAGCATCCGTTCCACCTCGGCCGGCTGCGGGCCGCCCTGGCCTTGGCTCGCCTGGATCATCCCCTCGGCCGAGAGCGCGGTGCGGAAGGCGGCCTCCGACAAGGGCAGCTCCGGCGCCATCCCGAAGGTGCCCGCCGCCTCGGTGTACAGGCGCTGGACTTCGTCAAACGGCAGGTCCGCCGGCCGCAGCCCGTTCGCCCGCCCGAAGGTCACGAGGTCGGAGGCAAAATGATGCCCCACCCGGAACGGCACATCGGCGTCACGTTGCAGGACATCGGCCAGCTCGGTTGTCGTCGCGTAGTCGGCGTTGACTTCATCGAGCGCCCGTTCGGGATCGAAGCGGAGTTCGGCCACCAGGCCAGCCAGGTCCACCAGCATCCGTTCGGCGTCGCGGATGACCGGATCGGGGCCTTCCGGCTTGTAGTCATGCATGCCCGAGGGGACGTTATGGGCCTGGAAGGCGAAGCCTCCTGCCCCACCGGCCACCGTGCTCGCCAGCTTGCGGAGCCAGACCAGCCCAGACGGGTTCCGTTTCTGCGGCATGATGGACGACACGCCGGTCCGTGCCCCCGGGTTCAGCATCAGCCAGGGCCGGGTCTGGGCGTATTGGGACGTGATGTCGGCGCAGAACATCCCGACCGTCAGCGCGGCGGTGGCGGCGATCTGGGTGGCCTCGGCCCGTGTATCGGCCGGGCTGATCTGGGTCGCGTCCAGGGAGTTCTCGGCCACCCCGCTGAACCCCAGCAGGTCGGCCAGCCGGCGGCGATTGACCGGGAAGCTGGACGTGCCCAGCGCGGCGCTGCCCAGCGGGCACAGGTTCACCCGCGCATAGGCCTGGCGGAACCGTTCGGCGGACCGGGCCAACGCCGCCTCGAACGCCCCCAGCCAATGGCCGAGCGTGGTGGGCTGGGCTTGGACTCCCCAGGTGTAGGCGGGGATGATGGCGTCGGGGTAGGTCGCCCCCAGGGTCAGCATGGCCGCCCGCGCCAGATTGAGCGCATCCAGCGTGGCGAGCAGGTCATCGCGGAGATACAGCCGCCCGAAGGTCGCGTTGATGTCCTGGCGGCTGCGGCCGGAATGGACCCGGGTCACGTCCGGGCCGCCCGCCGCGATCAGCAGGGCCTCCAGCGCCAGGTAGTCCCCGGGGCGTTCGGCGCCTGCCAGGGCGCCGTCGGCGATCACCGTTTCGATGGCCCGGACGATCGGGGCGGCGAGGGCGACCGGCACGATCCCCTCCTCTACCACCATCACGGCCGAGGCCTTGTTGATTTCTCCCAGCCAGTGGAACGGGTCAGGAATCGTCGTCATCGGCCTGTGCCTCGGTTTGGAACCAGACCTCGACCGAGCCGGTGGCCTTGATGGTGATCGGCATGCCGCGGCGATCGACCGATTTGCCGACCGCGAGGCGCACCCAGCCTTCGCTGATGCAGTATTCCTCGACGTTGGTGCGCTCGACACCCTTGAAGCGGACGCCGATGCCCCGGCTCAGGACTTCCTCGTTGAAGAAGGGGCTGTTGGGGTCGGTGGACAGGCGGTCGGGCAGGGTGTCGGTCATAAGCGGGTCTCTCACAAAGGTCTCAGGCGGCGGCACGGGTTTCGGACGAAGCGCCGCGCCGGATCATATCAGCGGCCTTCTCGGCGATCATGATGGTCGCGGCGTTGGTATTGCCGGAAACCACGGCGGGCATGATGGAGGCGTCGACGACGCGCAAGCCCCCCATGCCATGGACCCGCAATTCGGTGTCCACCACGGCCATCGGATCGGCGCCCATCTTGCAGGTGCTGGTCGGGTGAAAGACGGTCCCGCCATATTGCCTGGCATAGGCCAGATAGTCGTCGTCGGTGCGGACATCGTCCCCCGGGATATATTCCCCTGTGATGAAATGCTGCATGTCGGGCGTGCCCAGGATGCGGCGGCCCAGCTTCAGTCCGTCCACAATCGTCCGCCGGTCCGTTTCGGTGGCGAGGTAGTTGGGATACATCGCGGGCGCGTCGTTGGGGTCCGCCGATTTCAGTTTAAGCTCCCCCCGGCTTTCGGGCCGCAACTGGTAGACGACCAGGGAGAAGCCCGAGAATTTGTGCAGCCCCTCGGCCGGGCGGTCGGCGCTGAAGATGACGGTCGCGAACTGGACATCCGGCGTTGCCAGCTCCGGGCGGGTGCGGGCGAACAGGCCGGCCTGGGCGGCGGCGATGGTCAGCGGCCCCTTGCGGCGGATCAGATAATCCAGGCCCGTCATCGCCATCTTGAACTTGCTCATCATGATGTCGTTGACAGTGATCGGGAACCGGCATTTCAGCACGATGCGGGACTGGAAGTGGTCCTGCATGGACTGGCCCACGCCGGGCAGGTCGTGCGCCACGGCGATCCCCCGTTCGGCCAGATGCGCGCCCGGCCCGATGCCGGACAGCATCAGCAACTGGGGGGAGTTCAACGCGCCGCCGCAGACGATCACCTCCCGCCTGGCGCGGACGGTGTGGGTGACGCCGTGCTGGTGGTAGGTGACGCCGGTGGCGCGCTTGCCCTCCAGGGTGATCCGTTCCGACAGGGCATCGGTCACCACGCGCAGGTTCGGCCGTTTCATGGCCGGCCGCAGATAGCCGACGGCGGTGGAGCAGCGGCGGCCGTTGCGGGTGGTCAGATGATAGTAGCCCGCGCCTTCCTGCACCCGGCCGTTGAAGTCGTTGGTGCGGGGGAAGCCGAGGTCCACGCAGGACTTCACGAAGGCCTGGCTGATCGGGTCATAGCGATCGACCTCCGACACCGCGAGCGGGCCGCCCTCGCCGTGCAGGTCATCCCCGCCGCCGATCTTGTCCTCGGATTTGCGGAAATAGGGCAGGACATCATCGAAGGACCAGCCGGCGTTGCCGAGTTGCCGCCAATGGTCGAAGTCCTCGGCCTGGCCCCGGATGTAGACCAGGCCGTTGATCGAGGAGGAACCGCCCAGGACCTTGCCGCGCGGCCAGAAGAAGCGGCGGCCGTTCAGGTCCGGTTCGGTTTCGTAACACCAGTTGACCCGCTTGTCGTCGATGGTCTTGCCATAGCCGAGGGGGATGTGGATCCAGGGATTGGTGTCCTTGGGGCCGGCTTCGAGCAGGACGACCTGGGTGCCCGGATCCTCCGACAGCCGGGCGGCCATGACACAACCCGCCGATCCGGCGCCGACGATGACGTAGTCGGTCTCGATGGTCTCGGCCATGGCGGTTTCCTTCATTGTTCTTCGGTCGGCAAGGATGGCGGGGTGGTCGGTCGTGTCAATCGGGTTGGGGGCGGTTGGCGGGGCATCCCCACCGTCATCCCCGGCGCGGGGATGACGAAACATGGTGGCCATAACCCCCACCCATCCGTAAGAATCCGCCCATGAACACCGCTCACCCCATCAACGATCCGCACCCCCATGGCGTGGTCATCGTGGGCGCGGGGTTCGCCGGCATCGGGATGGCGATCCGGCTGCTGCAGGCGGGGCTGGATGACTTCGTGGTGCTGGAGCAAGCATCGGAGATCGGCGGGACCTGGCGCGACAACACCTATCCCGGCTGCGCCTGCGACATACCCGCCGCGCTCTATTCCTTTTCCTTTGCCCCCGCGGGCGACTGGTCGAGGCGCTACCCGTCCCAGGCGGAAATCCAGCGCTACCTGCTGGACTGCGTGGATCGTTTCGGAGTCCGCCCGCATCTGTATCTGGGGACCGCGCTGGCCGAGGCGACATACGATGCGCCCGCCGGCTTGTGGCACCTTCGTACCCAGGCTGGAAACACCCTGACCGCCCGCGTGCTGGTACTGGCGCCGGGCACGCTGCACCACCCGGCCCTTCCGACGATCCCGGGTCTGGAGCGGTTCGCGGGACCGGCGTTCCACTCCGCCCGCTGGGACCATGCGGTGGGGTTCGAGGGCAAGCGCGTGGCGGTGATCGGCACCGGCGCGAGCGCGATCCAGATCGTGCCCCGACTGGCGGACCAGGCCGCGGCCCTGACGTTGTTCCAGCGCACCCCGGCCTGGGTCCTGCCCAAGCACGATCCGATCGCCGGGCCGGCCCGCAAGGCGTTGCTGCGCGCGGCGCCCTGGCTGCGCCGGGTCGAACGCGGCTGGGTCTACTGGTCGCACGAGGTCAAGGCGGTGGGCTTCGTGGTTGCGCCCCGGCTGATGCGGGCCGTGGAACGGCGGGCCAGGAGCCATGCCAAGGGGCAGGTCAAGGATGCCGCCCTGCGGGAGCGCGTGACACCGGACTACCAGATCGGCTGCAAGCGCGTGCTGCTGTCGAACGACTTCCTGCTGGCGCTGGATCAGCCACATGTTGATCTCGTAACGACCCCGATAGCGCGCGTGGAACCGGATGGGATCGTGACCAGCGATGGGGTCTCCCACCCGGCGGATATCCTGGTCTTCGCCACCGGCTTCCAGGCCATGCAACCCTTGGGTTCGTTGCGTGTGACAGGACCGGGCGGCGTGTCCCTGGAACAGGCCTGGGGCGATGGCAAGCGGGCCTGGCTGGGCATGGCGGTATCGGGCTTCCCCAACCTGTTCCTGCTGGGCGGGCCCAATACCGGGCTTGGGCATAATTCGATCGTGTTCATGCTGGAGGCGCAAATCGAACACGTGGTGCGGATTTTGCGGCGGATGCACAAAAACGATATCGCAACAGTCGAGGTCCGGGAGACGATCGCCCAGCGCTTCAACGCCTGGCTGGACGCAACGATGCGGCGGACCGTGTGGCTGTCGGGATGCCGGAGCTGGTACCTGGACTCCACCGGGCGCAACACCACGCTCTGGCCCGGGTTCAGCATCGGCTTCTGGTTCCGGCACAAATTCGCCCGCGACACTGCCTGGCGGGAACGCAAATGACGGCGTTTCGTTACACGACAAGATGCAGCAATGCCTCCCCCGCCGCGACCCGCCGGCAGTTCTCGGCCGCGACCGTGAAGCTGCGGTCGAAGGTGCCCGTCGTGACCCAGGCGACATGCGGGGTGACGAGGACGTTGGGCATTTGGAACAAGGGATCAGCGGGATCGGCCGGTTCGGTCGCGAAGACGTCCAGGCCGGCGGCGCCCAGATGGCCCGAGCGCAGGGCCTCGGTCAGCGCACCCTGGTCCACCAGCCCGCCGCGAGCGGTGTTGATCAGCACGGCACCCGGCTTCATCCGCGCCAGGGCGGCGGCATCGATCATCCGGTCGGTCTCGGGCGTCAGGGGGATGTGCAGGCTGACGATGTCGGCCTCGGCCAGCAGGGCGTCCAGGGACCGGTACTCCCCGATGGCGTCGGGCCTCTCCTGGCGGGCCGTGTAGATGACCCGGCACCCCAAGGCCGTCAGCACCGGCGCGAGCAGCCGGGGGATGGACCCGTAGCCGATCAGCCCGACGGTCTTCCCGCCCAGTTCCCCGATCCCGTCCTGCAGCACTGGATCGGACCAGACCCCCGCGCGCAGCCCGGCATCAAACCGAGCCACCCGCCTCACCGCCCCCAACATCAACCCAACCGTCAACTCCGCAACCGCTCGGCTGTTCGTGCCGGGCAGGTTGCAGACCGGAATGCCCCTCGCTTTGGCGGCATCGAGGTCGATCGTGTTCACCCCTACCCCGATCTTCTGGATCAACCTCAGCCGAGGGGCGGCGGCGATCATCGCGGCGGTGCAGGGTTTCAGGACATGCCACAGGACATCAGCGTCAGACAGCAGGCGGAACAGGCGGTCGTCATCGTCCTCGGGGCAGATCGCAATATCCAGGCCCGGCACCGCGGCCAGGCGGGCCGACAGGTCGGGACCGGCGGCATAGTGGAACACGACCTTCATGGACGGGAGCGGCCCAATACAGCGCCCCCGGCGAAGCGCGCCTTGCCACCCAGGGCTTCCTCGACCCTCAGGGTCTCGTTCCACTTGGCCATGCGCTCACTGCGGGTGAAGCTGCCGACCTTGAGCTGCCCCGCGCCCCAACCGACCGCGAGATGAACGATCGTCGTGTCCTCGGTTTCCCCCGACCGGGCCGAGACGATGGCCGCGTAGCCACAGGCCTTGGCCGCATCCCAGGCAGCCAGGGTCTCGGTCAGCGTGCCGCGTTGGTTGGGCTTCAGCAGGACGGTATTGGCGGCCCCCTTCGCCGCCGCATCCCGCACCCGGGCGGCGTCGGAGACCAGGAAGTCATCGCCCACGATCTGCACCTTGTGCCCGACCTGGCGGGTGAACTCCGCGAAGCCCTCCGCGTCGTCCTCGGCCAGCGGGTCCTCGATGGACAGGATCGGATAGCGGCTGATCCAGCCGGTCAGCAACTTGATCATGCCGGCGCTGTCGAGTTCCCGGTCCTCCAGCGCCAGCTTGTAGCGGCCGTTGCGACCGAACTCCGACGACGCGATGTCGAGGGCGATGCCGACCTGTTCGCCCGGGCGAAACCCGGCGCGTTCGATGGCGCGGACGAGCATATCCAGCGCCTGTTCGTTGCGGTCGAACATGGGCCACCAGCCGCCTTCGTCGGCGACCCCGGCCAGTGTGCCGGCTTCCTTCATCAGGGCACCGGCGGCGCGATAAACCTCGGCCGTCCAGTCCAGGGCCTGGGCGAAATTCTCCGCCGCGGGGCACATCACCATGAAGTCCTGGATGTCGACCCGCCGCCCGGCATGGGCGCCGCCGCCGAAGATCTGGATTTGCGGCAGCGGGATCAGGTCGGCGTCCGGCCCGCCGAGGTAACGGTAAAGCGGCTGCCCCATCGCGGCGGCGGCGGCATGGGCGGTGGCCATGGACACGGCCAGGACCGCGTTGGCGCCTAGGCGGGACTTGTTGGGCGTCCCGTCCAGCTCGATCAGTTCGGCGTCCAGTTTGGCCTGGTTCGTGGCATCCAGCCCGCCGACCGCATCGGCGATCTCGGTGTTCACATGATGCACGGCCCGGGTCACGTCATAGCCGCCGAAGGACGGCCCGCCGTCGCGGAGGTCCACGGCCTCCCCCGATCCGGTCGAGGCGCCGGCGGGGGCGATCGCCCGCCCGACGGCGCCGTTCTCGAGCATGACGTCCGCTTCCACCGTCGGGCGGCCACGGCTGTCCCAGACCCGGCGGCCATGCACGAAGGCGATCCTTGTCGAGCTCATGCGGTGAGTTCCCTTGTCCAGGCCAGGCGAATGGCGGCCAGCCGGTCGGCCGGGTCCGCGATCAATGGGCGGGCGACGCGGCGGACCCGATCCCGGGCGGCGTCGGTCGTGATGTATTCGGCCGGCGACTTGCCATCGACCCGCGCCAGGAACAGGCCCGGGAGGAGGGCGGCGGCGCGGGCCTCCAGGGCATCCGGCGCCTCCCACGTCACCCCGGCGCGGTAGGCGGTGACCATGGCATCGAAGCAGGCCAGGAACCCCGGGGTCGCGGTCGGGGTCCACAGGCACTTGAGCAGCAGGTGGTTCAGGCAGAAGGCCAGGTCGAAGGCCGGATCGCCCCACCAGGCGCACTCGGCATCCAGGAACACAGGGCCGGCGGGGCCGGCCAGGATGTTCTTCGGGCTGACATCCCCATGCACCAGGGCCCGCTTGTTGGCCTGGGTCGTCGCCACCAAGGTCCCGAACCGGTCCGCCAGATCGGGGTGCGCCCGCCCCGTCGCGACCAGATAAGGCTCCAGCCGGATATCGAAGAAAATCGCGTCCGTCGGGAAATCGGCGGCCACGGAGGCATCGGCCGCCGTCGCGCCATGAATTCGGACCAGGGTCTCGGCCACCCGCGCCGCAAAGGCCGGGTCGGCGTGGCCATCCCGCAGCTGGGACTTCCAGAGAGGGTGGTCGTCCGGCGGCAGGAACGTCATCGCCAGGGCGCCCGTCTCGGTATCCTGCCCCAGCAGGGCAGGCGCCGATCCTGGGACAGCGGCCACGGCCCGGCGCATCCACCGAGCTTCATACAGGTTCCGTTCGACCGGCGCCCGCCAGTCCGCGGCGACCCTCAGCTTGGCCAGTGCCCGTTTCACGCAGACCGACCCGCTTGGGGTCTCGATCCGCCAGATATCGGACGACACGCCCCCCGTCAGACGCTCCCCCTTGGCCTCGGCGTCTGGCGGCAACAGGGCCATCCGATGCAAGGCGAGGCGGATCTCGGCGGGCGGGGTCTCGTCCATTGCAAGCAGAGACGGGGGACGCCAGTCGGGCGCCCCCCTGCCCCTTACTTCGCCTGGAAGTTCGGCAGGCGACGCTCACCCATCGCCTTGATGCCTTCCTTGAAGTCGGCCGTGTTCCGCAGCCAATCCTGTTCCTCGTACTCACGCTCGGTCGCGCGGGCGACCTCGTCCGCGAAGTAGCGGCGCAGGGTTTCGCGCGTCCCGATGATGGCCAGCGGGCCGGACTGGGCGATTTCGGTCGCCAGTTCCACCGCCGCTGCACGCACCTGGTCCATCGGCACGCACATATCCGCGAGGCCCATTTCCAGCGCTTCCTCACCGGTCAGGCGGCGGCCGGTGTACATCATCAGCATCGCCTTCTGGTGCCCGATCAGGCGTGGCAGGCTGGCGGTCAGGCCGAAGCCGGGATGGTAGTTCATCCGGGTGAAGTTGGTGGACCAGCGCGCTTCCGGGCAGGTCACGCGGAAATCGGCCGCGACGGCCAAGCCCACGCCGGCACCGATCGCGGCACCCTGCACGGCGGCGACGATCGGCTTCTTAGTGCGCCACAGGCGCTGGGCTTCCTTGTAGAGATGCCGGCCGCGCTTGGTCGCCTTCGCCACGCCATCGGTCCCGCGGCTGCCGAAATCGGCGCCGGCACAGAAGTGCTTGCCCTCGGCGCACAGGACGATCGCGCGGATGTTCGCGTCGCGGTCATAGAGTTCCAGCGCGTCGGCGATTTCGCCCACCATGTCGGTGTCGACGAAGTTGTTCGGGCCGCGCGTCACCTCGATCGTGGCGACATGCCCGGACTCGCTGACGGCGATGTGTTCGTAGGTCTCGTGTTGCATCTTTGGTTCCCTGCCCTGATGGCTTTCGCGGTTGATGGCTGCGTGCCACCTTATGGTCAAGCCACCAGAACGACAATGAGGAGGGAACCCATGGCAACGCTCCAACGCGACGGCACCGGCATTCATTACGAAGTCCACGGCACCGGCCCCGCCGTCCTGCTGAGCCACGGCTACAGCGCCACCTGCCGCATGTGGGACGGCCAGATCGCCGCCTTCAAGGACCGCTACAAGATCATCGTCTGGGACATGCGCGGCCATGGCCAGTCCGACACACCTGCGCAATCCGCCTTTTCCGAGGCCGAAACGGTCGCCGACATGAAGGCCATCCTGGAGGCCTGCGGCGAAACCCGCGCCGTGATCGGCGGGCTGTCTTTGGGCGGCTACATGACCGCGGCCTTTCACCTCCGCCATCCCGGCATGTGTCGCGCCCTGATGCTGTTCGACACCGGCCCGGGCTTCAAGAAGGACGACGCGCGGGAGACCTGGAACATCCGCGCCCGCACGCGCGGCGATGACCTGGAAGCCAAGGGCTTCGCCGCCCTCGGCGGCAGTGACGAAGTCCGCATGAGCCAGCATCGTTCAGCGCTCGGCCTGGCCCGCGCCGCGCGGGGGATGCTGGCGCAGGAGAACGCCGGGGTGATCAATTCCCTGCCCTCGATCGCCGTGCCGACATTGGTGCTGGCGGGGGCGAACGATACGCCGTTCCTGGCTGCGACGGATTACATGGCGGCGAAGATCCCGGGCGCACGGAAGGTGATCATTCCGGATGCGGGGCATGCTTCGAACCTGCATCAGCCGGCGCTGTTCAATCAGGCGATGGGGGGATTCCTGGCGGGCCTCGCGTAATAGGGGCAAAACCACGGGCACCGCCGCATTTTTCTCTTGCACCGATTCGGCGTCGTGGACTCTCTGCATCATGTGCCGCCGCCGCCCGCCCTTTCCGCGCTGAGCCGTCCGGATCTTGAAGCTCTTCTGATTGAACTATTC
>CAMCDA010000052.1 GCA_945873195.1 Asaia bogorensis | reverse complement strand
CCACCGCCCGGAAACAAGGTTGGAATCTTCTCACGGCCCTCTCGACCACGCCGGCTTCACTCATCCTCGCTTTATCCGGATAACGCTGGCCCCGCCGTACCTCCACGAGCGCCTTTCTTGCTCACGGTGGGGGGCTTGGGAGTTACGGTAACGATCGGCTTCGACGGCGGATTCCTGGGTGAGGGCGGCGTCAGCTATGCCGGCCCCAATGCCCGCGCCCGCGCCGAACTCGCGGCCGAGGTGGTGCGCGAACGCCTGACCCGCATCAACCAGTTGGGCGGGGATCTGCGGATTGACCTGATCGGCCTGAACTCCCTGCACCAGACGGCCGAGGTGCCAGCCAGCGACAGCGCCGATATCCGCCTGCACGTGGCGCTGCGCTCGACCGACCGGGACGACATCGACACGATGCTGTGGGAGGTGGAGTCGCTGCTGTGCTGCGGCCCAGCGGGCGGCGGCGGCTATCGCGGCCAGGTCACGCCTTGCGTCGTCACCCATTCCTGCCTGATCGACCGGGACCGCGTGGCCCCGACGTTTGAGATGTTCGTCGCATGAGCCAGAAACGCATCCACGACATCGCCCACGCCCGGGCGGGGGACAAGGGCAACACGTCGAATGTCTCGGTCTGGGTCTATGATCCCAAGGACTATCCGTTGCTGAAACAACAACTGACGGCGGAGCGGATCAAGGCCGCGTTCCCGAAGCTGTTCACTGGCAGCGTCACACGGTACGAGATGGATGCCCTGCACGGGCTGAACTTCGTGATGCTGGACGCGCTGGAGGGCGGGGTGAACACGTCCCTGAACCTGGACTCGCACGGGAAGTCATTCAGCTACCTGATCCTGGGGCTGCCGATCGAGGCTTGATCGCGGGAAATCCCGCCTGCATCGACCGTCATGGGCGGGCTCGACCCGCCCATCGCCAAGAACCCAGTCGGTTGATTTACAAAGAAAAACCCATCAGCGGCATTCTCGGCGATGGATGGGTCGAGCCCATCACCTTGCCAGCCGCCGCCGAGTTTGCTGGAACGCCACCACCGTAGCCCAGGATACCCTCCATGCGACTCCGACTTCTCTGCCCGATCGCGGGCCTGCTCCTATCCTGGGGCGGGGCGGCGCAGGCCGCCGTGATCGCCGATTTCGTGACGGATTTCTCGATCACCGCGAACCCGAACGGCGCCTGGGCCTACGGCACCACCACGTCCCTGGGCGGCGGGCTGACGCTGCTGACCAATCCGCTGGATGCGTCCGGCGGCGGCGATGTTCGCTACGACTGGAACCCCGGGCCGAGGACCCCCTTGGTGGGCGTCCTGATCCCTGGCAGCGGCTCCCCAGCCGGCATCCTGCATCCCGGCGCGGGAGGGGAAATGGCGACCGCGCGCTATACCGTGCAGACCAGTTTCACGGGCTTCCTGGATGTAGCCTTCATGGCTGGCTCTCCCTTCGCCACGACGGATGTGCATGTCGCGCGGAATGGCGTCAGCCTGTTCGACGCGCCGATCAATCCGTCCAACGCGCTTCAGACCTATCAGGCGACCCTGACGCTTCAGGCGGGCGATACGCTGGACTTTGTCGCTGGATGGGGCGCGGATTCCGCGATCAACTTCGACACCACCACCTTCACGGCGATCCTGTCGGAAACGACGGTGCCCGAGCCAGCCAGCCTGGCCATGCTGGCGCTGGGCGTCCTCGGCCTGACGGCATTGCGCCGCCGGCCGTAGCGGGTCGTCAGGCCTGCTTCTGCGCCAGCAGGCTGCGCCGGATCTTCCGGCCGCGTTCGACCTTGTCCTCGATATAGGCGGCATCCCCCCAACGGATCGCGCGGGCCATCGCCTGCGCGTCTTCCGTAAAGCGAGCCAGCATTTCCAGCACCGCTTCCCGGTTGTTCAGGAAGATATCGCGCCACATCACCGGATCGGACGCCGCAATGCGGGTGAAGTCCCGGAAGCCGGAGGCGGCGAAGTTCACCACCTCCTGCCGCGTCTCGTTCCCCAGGTCGTCCGCCGTGCCGCAGATCGTGAAGGCGATCAGATGCGGCAGATGGGAGACGATCGCCAGCACGCGGTCGTGATGCGCCGGGTCCATCTGGGCCACCATCGACCCGCAGCGGCGCCAGAGTTCCTTGACCTTCTCGACGGCAACCTCATCCGAGCCGGGGATCGGCGTCACCAGCGTCCAGCGGCCCTCGAACAATGTCGTGAACCCCGAATCGGGGCCTGAATGTTCCGTGCCCGCCACCGGATGCGCCGGGATGAAATGCACGCCCGCCGGCACCAGCGGCCCGACATCGCGCACGACCGACTGCTTGGTGGAGCCGACGTCCGTCAGGATCGCGCCAGGCGCCAGATACGGGGCGATGCGTTCGGCCAGGTCCGCGAAGGCGCCAACGGGGGCGCACAGCATGACACAGTCCGCGCCCCGCACCGCCACAGCCGGGTCCAGTTCGACCCGATCGGCAAAGCCGAGTTCCATCACCCGGTCCAACGTCGCCTGGGTCCGGGCGTTGACCACGATCTCCCCCGCGATGTCCCCGCGCTCGCGGGCGATGCGCGCGACGGAGGAGCCGATCAGCCCGATGCCCAGGAAGGCGATGCGCTTGAAAAGAGGCTCAGCCACGGGCTTGCCGCATGAATTCGGTCAGGCCTTCGATCGCCAGGGTGCATTCCTCGCCGTTGCCAACGGTCACGCGCAGGCAATGCGGCAGGCCGTAGCCGGCGACCTTGCGGACGATGATTCCGCGAGTGCGGAGGAACGCGTCCGCCGCGTTCGCCTTCTCCACGCTGCCGAAATCGGCCAGCACGAAGTTCCCCTCGCTGGGCCACACCGTGATCCCGGCGGCGGCGATGCCGGCCGAGAGCTTCGGACGCCACTCGGCGTTATGGGCGGCGGACATCTCCACCCAGCCCGGTTCCTCCAACGCCGCGATGGCGGCGGCCTGCGCGGCGACCGAGACGTTGAACGGCCCACGCACCCGGTTCAGCACGTCGACGACGGCCGGCGGTGCATAGCACCAGCCGATCCGCATCCCGCCCAGGCCGAACACCTTGGAGAAGGTGCGGGTCATCACCGTGTTGTCGGTCGAGTCCACCAGCTTGACGCCGGCATCGTAGTCTTCCCGCGTCACGTATTCGGCATAAGCGGAATCGATGACCAACAGCACCTCGGGCGGCAGGCCGGCGCGCAGGCGAGACATTTCGTCGTGCGAGAGCATGGACCCGGTCGGGTTGTTCGGATTGGCCACGAACATCAGCCGCGTCGAGGGCGACACCGCGGCCAGCATCGCGTCCACGTCCACCGTCAGGTTCCGCTCCGGCACCTTGATCACGCGGCTGCCGGCATAGGTTCCGGCGATGTAGTAGATGGAGAACCCATGCTCCGACATGATGATGTCGCGCCCCGCCCCGCCATAGGACAGGCAGAACTGATACAGCAGGTCGTCGGACCCGGCGCCGCAGACGATCCGCGCGGGGTCGAGGCCCCAGCGCTTGCCCAACGCCTCCCGCAGTCGGTCCGCGCCGCCGTCGGGGTAGCGGAACACCTCGGTCGTGGCCTTGTGCATCGCATCCTGCGCGCCGGGGGGCACGCCGAACGCGCCTTCATTGGACGACAGCTTGATCGTGCGGTTCACGCCGGACAGGGTCGACTCGCCGCCGACATAGGGGTGGATCGTCAGGATTTCCGGACGCGGGGTGGGGGATGTCATGGCGTTCCTTCCGCGACCGGGATGGCATAGGCGCCTAGCACGACCGGTCGTCCGATCTCGGCCAATTGCGCCAGGCGAGGGTCGTCGGACGGAACGTAGCCGTCCACCTCCACCAGAAGATGGTTGCCGCGCATCACGATGTCGTCAGGCTTCAGGCCGGCGGCCGCCAGGGCCGAGGACAGGCGCGTCCGGCTGGTTTCCCGCTCCAGTTCCATGCACAGGAAGCTCCGATCCGCGCCGGAGGCATCGGGCGCGTCGGCGGCGACCACGACGGCGTTGATCGTCGGCGCGCCTTCGGTCCGGCGCGCCCAGAACGGCAGGCGGGCGATGATATGCACCCGCGGTTCCTGGTGCAGCAGCGTCGTCCACCACATGGCGGCCTCGGTCGGATAGGGCAGCACGGCGACCGAGGCAGTGCCGGAACTGACCTCGGCCAGGGCGCGCGCGGGGCTGGTATGCACATGGATCGGCGTCAGCGCGCCGAAATGTTCCCGCGCGGTCTGCGTCATCGCGCCGCCGGCATCGGTCTCGCACACCGCCACGATGACGGGAGACTGCATGCCGGTCGTCCCGGCGAGCATTTCCCGCCACATCCCAAAGATGGTCTGGACCGGCAGCGACCCCTGATGGCGCGCGACCAGGCGGCGCACGATCGAGGCCTCCCGACCCGGACGGAACGCCGATCGCTTGCCGGCGCGGGCCACGTTCTCCACCACCTTGGCCCGCCGCATCAGCAGGTCGTGCAGCGTGTCGTCGATCCCGTCGAGTTCGGCGCGCAGAGCGGCCAACCCACCGGCGGGTCCAGCGGACGCGGCGGTTTGGGGCTGTGGGTTACCGGTCCCGGCTTGCGACGGGGCGGGGGAGTCGTGGGTCGGGTTTGGGTCTGACATCTCACACGCCGGCTGAGGGGCGCGACCATTTAGCGGATGCGCGCTGGTCTGCAAACCCGGCGGATCAGGCTAAGTGGCGGCGGGGAAGCGCGGGACGGAATGCCCCAAACGGGATTGGGGGGCGGCGCCGAACGCCGCCCCGCCTACTCAGGACCGCGGATCAGGATTGGGCGTCAGGCGACAGCACGATGCAGTTCATGCGGCTACGGGCCAATTTCTCACACGCCTGCACCGCGGTGTCCTTGGACAGGCCGGTCATCCGCGCCCGATACAGGAACCCGTTCTTCTGCTTGACGGAGCCGATGGCCGTCCGGCCCACCGACAACTCGGAGCGGGCCTGATCGCGCGCCTGGGACAGCGCCGTCTGCGCCTGGCCCTGGTTGGCGAAGGCGCCGACCTGGATCGCCCACGTGCCCGACGACGCGGCCCCACGGCGCGCGGCGCTGGCATCGGCCGCCATGGCAGGCGCGATCAATCGGATGCCACCGGGCTGGTTGGGCTGCGGCGGCGGCGTGATCGCGGCGGCGAACTGCTGCTGCGGCGGCTGCGGCATTGGCTGCGACTGGGGCTGCGGCTGAACCGCCGCGAAGCTACGCACGGGGGCGCGGACCGGCTCGGGGGCCTGCGCCACCTCCACCGGGCGACGCGCCGCCACGCGGCCTGACCCAACGGTCGTGGTGGCCGCGGCAAGCTGCACCGCGCCACGGCCATAGCGGAGGCCGGCCGGAATCTGCGTCGGCAGCGTGTTCATCGCGAACTGCTCAGCCGGAGAACGCACGGCCGGCGTGTCCCGGGTCAGGTTCGGCGCGATCTTGGCCACGTAGTTCCGGGTTTCATCCGGCAGGCCGCGCACGTTGGTCAGGTAGTCGTCCAGCCGAGCGGGGCCGGCGTTGTAGGCGGCGAGGAAGCCGGGGGCGCCGTAGATGTCGTACATCTCGCGCATATAGGCGACGCCGGCGGAGATGTTGTCGCGCGGATGGAAGGGATCGTCGCCGAGGTCATAGCGGGCGCGCAATTCGTCGTAGGTGCCGGGCATCACCTGCATCAGGCCCATCGCGCCGGCCGATGACGTGATCAGGTCGCCGTTGGAGCGATACTGGCGCCCGCCGGATTCCTGACGCATGACGGCCCGGATCCAGGATTGCGGCATGTCGTAGCGCTGCGCGGCTTCGCGAATATAGGGACCCCACGGGTCATCGGGCGGGCCGGGCGGCTGGTAGTTGCCGCGCGCATGCGCCAGATAGCGGGCGGTTTCCTGCTTGGAGGAGGTTTGCTCGGGCGCCGAACAGGCGGCGAGGCCGGCAAGTCCGAGAAGGCACGCGAACAAGCGAACGCGGGAAAAGCGGGGCATCGGTCGGGTCATCCGCGTGCTCACTCCGTCGTGGTTCGGCGGTAAAGGCCGGGTGGCACGACGGCCAGGATGGCCGCCGTTGATGCAGGCGTTCAGCAACTTCTCATAACTCCTTATCCCAAATCAGAGTTTCTGACAACCCGTGAACTGATGTTGCACAGACTCAAGGGTTTGATGACCCACAAAAGAACACCGTGTGAACAAAGCAATTCGTTGATCGCGGTTGCCCCGCCCCGTCCGATCGGCTATCGGCCTCGGCCTCATGAACCACGTCGAAATGCCGGTCGCGCGATCGGCGTCCCTCTCGTTCCAGGCCGACATGTCTTTGGCCGGACGCAACCGGCTTGCCGTGGCGGATATCCGTGACGGGCTTCGCCTGTGGCGCCTTGCCTGGGCCCTTGGCTGGCTGGACATTCGCCTGCGCTACCGGGGCTCCGTCCTCGGCCCGCTCTGGCTCACCATCTCCACCGGCGTCATGGTCGGCGCGCTCGGGTTTCTCTACTCGACGCTCTTCAAGATGGAGCTGCATGACTACCTGCCCTATCTGGCGCTGTCGCTGGTGCTTTGGGCGTTCATGCAGGCCACGGTGTCCGACGCCTGCACCGGATTTACCGAGGCTGAGTCGGTCATCCGATCCGTGCGTATGCCGTTCACGGTGTTCGCGATCCGGACGGTGATCCGCAACGTCGTGATCCTGGGCCACAACATCGTCGTGATCGTCATCGTCTTCGCGGTGTTCAACCACTGGCCGGGATACAAGGTGGTCTTCGCCATCCCGGGCGTGCTGCTATGGGTCGTGAACGCCCTGGCGCTGAACCTGATGCTGGGGGCCTTCTGCGCCCGCTTCCGCGACATCCTGCCGATCATCAACAGTGTGATGCAGATCGCCTTCTTCCTGACGCCCATCATCTGGAAGCCCGAGCAATTGGGCGAGAAGGCCTGGCTGCTGCCGCTCAGTCCCTTTTTCGACCTCATCGAAATCGTGCGCGCCCCGCTGCTCGGCCAGGTCCCGTCAGTCTGGGCCTGGGTGGGCGCACTGGCATACAGCGCGGCGCTGTGCACGGTGTCGTGGATGTTCTTCGCCCGCGCCCGCGGCCGCATCGCGTTCTGGCTGTGAACATGAACCAGGACACCCGCATCGAGGTCGAGGACCTCTCGGTTTCGTTCCCGCTGTATCATGGCAGCGGGCGCAGCCTGAAAAAGATGGTGTTCGCCGCGGCCTCGGGCCGGCTGGCCAAGGACACGCAGCACCGGATCGTCGTGCAGGCGCTACGCGACATCAACCTGAGCCTGCGCAGCGGCGACCGCCTGGGCCTGGTCGGATCGAACGGCGCCGGGAAGACCACGCTGCTGCGCGTGCTGGCCGGCATCTACGAACCGGTGGCCGGCAAGCTGCTGGTGAATGGCAGCATCAGCGCCCTGCTGGACACCAACCTGGGCATGAACATCGACCTGACAGGGCGGGAGAACATCCGCCTGCGCGGTCTTTACAACGGCGTGCCGAAAGCCACGCTCGACCTGCTGGAGCAGGACGTCGCCGCCTTCGCCGAACTGGGCAACTTCATCGACCTGCCGATCCGCATCTACTCCGCCGGCATGGTTGTCCGCCTGGGGTTCGCCCTGGCCACCGCGATCCGACCGCAGATCCTGCTGATGGACGAATGGTTCCTGGCGGGGGATGCCGGCTTCCTCGAAAAAGCCCGCGTGCGGCTGGAGGAGATGGTGCGCCGGTCGGAAATCCTGGTGCTGTCCAGCCACCAGACCGACATCATGCGCACCTGGTGCGAACGGGTCCTGTGGCTTGACCAGGGCCGGGTTGTCGCCGACGGTCCCGCGGATGAGGTGCTGGACCGCTATAACGCCCACGTCCACGGCACCGGTTGAACGGAGGCTGCGATGCTGGTGCGGGTCCTGACGATGCGGGTACGCCCCGGGCGCGTGGATGACTGGATGCGCTACACACGAGACATCGGCTTTCCCGGCATGCTCGCCCAGCCCGGCTGCCGCAGGATCGGCCGCCTGCACCGCCATGGCGATGGGGACGAGTACCAGGTCGTCACGGTCTGGGACAGCGTGGCGGACCTGGACCGGTTCAAGGCCAGCGCGGCGATGCGGGAACTCAGCGCCAAGGCGGCGGGCCTGACCATCCCGCCCTATGCCGAGACGCTGTACGACGTGATCCCGGACTGATAGCGGCACCTCAACGGTAACCGCGATAGCCGCCCCGGTAACCGCCGCCTGAGCGATAGCCGCCGCCGTGGTAGCCCTGGTGGTGGTTACCGCCATTGCCTTGGGTGCCGAGGTAGACCAACCCGCCCAACGCCGCCAGACCGGCGGCCAGCCCCAGCGTGGCGCCAGGATCGACGCGCCCGTCCGGGGTCGTGCAGGCGCTGGTGAGCAGGGCGAAGGAAAGCGCGAGGGCAGTGACGATCCGCATGGGAACCTCCATGCCCGGTATCCTGGACGCGGGTTGGGGTCGCGCGATGTCGGATTTGTGGTGGATTGTGGCGGGGCGCGCTGCGCGGTTGCCTTTGTTCGAGGACCTGGGGTAGGTTAGGAACAAATGACGAACACACGCCTCAGGTCCGCCAGCGGTTTTCTCACCCGCCACGACCCCATGCCCGGTGAGAACCCACCCGGTAATCGCAACCCTACCCCCTCCCCCCTTGAGGGGGAGGGGGGTATCCCGAGCACGGACCCGCGGGACCGGCCACAATTTTCCACCCAACACGACCCCATGCCCGGTGAGAACACGCCCGATAAGCACACCCCCCCTACGGCGGAGGGGGGTATTCCCAGCACGGACCCGCGGACCAGCCACAATTTCCCACCCACCACGACCCCATGCCCGGTGAGAAACCACCCGGTGAGCACACGCCTACCACCCGCGCGCCCTTCACCACACCGTCACGCCCATGCCATGCTGCGCCGCCGCCAACGGAGAGCCTCATGGACTGGAACGCCCTGCCTTTCGACGCGAACGCCATGCTGGCTGGTCTCGGCACCTGGGTGGAGTGCGAAAGCCCCACCTTCGACGCCCCGGCGGTCAACCGGATGATGGATATCGCCACCCGCGCCCTGATCCTGGCCGGCGCGCGGACGGAACGGATCGCCGGCCGGATGGGCTTCGGCGACTGCGTGCGCGGCACCTTCCCGCACCCGACGCCGCATGTCCCCGGCATCCTGGTCATGGGGCACCTCGACACCGTTCATCCGATCGGCACGCTGCGCGACCTGTCCTTCCGGCGGGAGGGCAATCGCGCCTGGGGGCCTGGCATCCTGGACATGAAGGGCGGCAACTACCTGTCGCTGGAGGCGATCATCCAGCTCGCCCGCGCCGGCATCCCGACCAACCTGCCGATCACTGTCCTGTTCACCTCGGATGAGGAAATCGGCAGCCCCTCCACCCGCGACCTGATCGAGGCGGAGGCCGCGCGCCACAAATACGTGCTGATCCCGGAACCGGCCCGCCCCGATGGCGGTGTCGTCACCGGGCGCTATGCCATCGCGCGCTTCAACCTGGAGGCGACGGGGCGGCCGAGCCATGCGGGCTCTCGGCCGGGGGAGGGGCGGTCGGCGATCAAGGAAATGGCGCGGAAGTTGATCGAAATCGAGGACATGACCACCGAAAGCTGCACGTTCAGCGTCGGCGTCATCCATGGCGGCCAGTGGGTCAACTGCGTGACGACGACCTGCACCGGAGAGGCCCTGAGCATGGCCAAGCGGCAGGAAGACCTGGATCGCGGCGTGGAGGCGATGCTGGCGTTGCGTGGATCGTCGAACGAGGTGCAGTTCAAGGTCACCCGCGGCGTCACCCGTCCGGTCTGGGAAGCCACCCCGCGTGGGATGGCGTTGTATCAGGTCGCGCGGGATATCGCCAAGGACCTGGGGTATCACATCAACCCGCAAAGCTCGGGCGGCGGGTCGGATGGGAACTTCACCGGCGCGATGGGTATCCCGACGCTGGACGGGCTGGGGGTCGCGGGAACGGGCGCGCATACGCTGGATGAGCATATCATGGTCGACAGCCTGGCCTATCGCGGCAAGCTGATGGCGGGGCTGCTGGCGAGCCTGCGGTAGGGCCGTGGCGGGACCCTGACATGCCTTGACCCCACGCGCGACTCTTCGCAAAATTCCACCTCCAGACAATACACCCATCCAGACGGGAGTCCCGGCCGCGTGTCCTTATCCAGCCCGCCTCTGACGCGCGAGCGTATCGCGGAGGCTGTAACGCGTGCCTGGCGCCGGGTGCTCGATCCCGGCAGCCTGTCCAGCGACGACGCGTTCGACTCGGCGGGCGGCGATTCCCTCGGCTTTCTGCGGCTGGTTCACCTGATCGAGGAAGACCTGGACATCGCGCTACCGCTCGACGCGCTCAGCCTGATGGATACGCCGACCGGCCTTATCGCCGCCATCCAGGATGCCTGCGCTGGGGTGGGTGCCGGGGCGGCATTCCGCCCGAAGGTGTTCATGGTACCGGTGGCGGGGGGCGATGATCCCGGCCAGGCTCGGTTCCGGGCTGGCTGCGCCGCGGCGCTGGATATCGAGCCGGTCCAGTTGCCGCATTGGACCACGATCATTGCACCGTCCTTCACCTTTGGCAGCGTCTGCACCGATGTGATCCGCCAGATCGAGGCCAAGGTGCCATTCGGTCCCATCCTGCTGGCGGGCTATTGTTTCGGCGGCGCGGTCGCGAGTGCCGTCGCGCGCCAATTGCATGAGCAGGGGCGCGTGGTCACGTTCCTCGGCATCCTCGACGGCGACATTACCTGGTTTCGCCGGCAACCCACGACGGAAATCCAATCGATTTCGGGGCTCGAGCGGCTGAAGTCGATGCGGTGGGCCTGGCAGCAAGGGCGCCTGACCGAGCATCTGGCCTGGCTGACGGCGCAGACGCTGGAGCAGCGGGGGCGGGGGTTGCTGCGCTGGCTGGCCCGTAACGGGCGCTATCGCCGCCTGCCCTCAACGTTCGGGTTCTATCTCAACCGCTACCTGCAGATGGCGCTGCTGCCGCGGGTGGACCGGGCCGGGCTGACCCGGACGATGCGGGCGGATCGTCCTGCCCCGATCCCGACGGCGGTGTTCCGGACCGTGTATCATGAGCCGGACCGGCCGGAGGATCTCGGCTGGTCGGAGTTGTTCCGTCCGGTCAGCGCCACCATCGTGAAGGGCGACCACGATGGTGTGTTCGCGCCCGAGGCGATCGACGAGTTATGCGCCGCGTTCGTCCGGTCGGTCGGCGCTCCGCCTCCCCTGGTCTACGAACCGGGGCGGAACCCGGTGGCGACGACGTAAAGCTCGCTCGATTCCTTGCGGCTCGCGGGCGGCTTGGCATGGCGGACCACGGCGAAGTGGCGCTTCATGCGATCAAGCATCCCGCGCTCCGATCCGCCCTGGAAAACCTTGGCGACGAAGCCGCCGCCTTCGTTCAGGGTGGCGATCGCGAAGTCCAGCGCGAGGTCGGCCAGCCCCATGATGCGGATATGGTCGGTCGCCGCGTGGCCGGTGGTGTTGGGCGCCATGTCCGACAGGACCAGGTCGGCTCGTTGCCCCATCGCTTCGATCAGCCGCGCGTCGGCCCCGTCCTCGGAGAAGTCGCCCTGCAGGATGGTGGCGCCGGGGATCGGCTCGATCGGCAGAAGGTCCATTGCCACGACCGATCCGGCGCCACGGTTCACCGCTACCTGGGTCCAGCCGCCGGGCGCGGCGCCGAGGTCGACGATGGCGGCCCCGCGCCGGATCAGCTTGAAGCGGTCATCCAGCTCCAGCAGCTTGAACGCCGCGCGCGACCGCCAGCCCTGCTTCCGGGCCTCGGTGACATAGGGGTCGTTCAGTTGGCGGGCGAGCCAGCGCTGGGAGGACACGGTGCGCTGACCGGCCCCGCGCACGCGCACGGTGAGGTTGCGGCCGCCGGGGGCCGAGGATTTGGTCATGCGCGCTGGCTCATGTCATGCGGGCGGCGGACGATGCCGCGGGCGGGTCCGTTGCGGTTGGCGCGGATCATGCGCAGCAGCATGCCTTCGCGCAGGCCGCGGTCGGCGACGACCACATGCGGCGCCGGCCAGAGCTGGCGGATGGCGGCAAAGACGGCGCAGCCCGGCAGGACGAAATCAACCCGTTCCGGCCCGACGCAGGGATGCCGGACCAGCCCTTCCCGGCCCATCGCGCGCAACGCCAGCAAGGCGGCATCCGCTTCCTCCCCGGCGAGGGCCATGCCATCGACGGCGGGGCGGCGGTAGCGATCCAGATTGAGCGCCACGCCGGCGAGGGTGGTCACGGTGCCGCTGGTGCCCAGCAGGCGGACATCGCCCTGGCGGATTTCCTGGCCGATGCAGTGCACGTCCTCGAACGAGGTCAGGCGGTGCGCCACGTCATCGACCATCGCCGCGAAGCCATCGGGGGTGAACCCGGCCTCCCCCCAGCGTTCGGCCAGAGTCACGACCCCTATCGGCAGGGATTTGTAGCCGATCAATTCAGCCTTGCCACCGCCGAGGCGCACCCAGGCGAGTTCCGTCGAGCCGCCGCCGATATCGAACAGCAGCGCCCGCCGTCCCTGTCCGGTCAGCAGCGGGGCGCAGGATTCCACCGCGAGTTCGGCTTCCTCCCGACTGGAGATGACCGTGATCTCGAACCCGGTTTCCCGCCGCACACGATCGAGAAAGGCGCGTCCATTCGCCGCGCGCCGGCAGGCCTCGGTCGCGATGGCGCGGACCTGGTGAATGCGGCGGCGGGCCAGGCGGGCGGCGCAGGCCTGGAGGGCGGCGATGGCACGGTCCATGGCGGGGACGCTGAGTTCGCCGGTATTGTGCAGTCCTTCGCCCAGTCGGACGATGCGGGAGAAGCTGTCGAGCACCCGAAATCCGTCGGAGGACGGCACGCCGATCAGCATGCGGCAGTTGTTGGTGCCGAGGTCCAGCGCGGCGAACGCGGGACAGCTCGACCGGCGCGACGGGTCCAAAGACCGCGTCGCCGGATCAGCCTCCGGTAGGACCGCACCTTGCGTCATCCGACCATTGTCATCCGGCGCTACCGGTGGGGGCAAGCACCGAATGGCCGCCCGGGACGATTCCCCCGGCGCCGGTCAGATCGCGCCCGTGGTCAGCCTGTCTCCCGCGCGACGTGCCATCCGCCGCCGCCGGTTCGGCTGACGTGGTCCGCTGCCCCCCGCGCCCGCAGCATCAGGCCGCGGGCGTCTTCCTCACTGCCGGCCGAACGGCAGGCGATGCCGATGGAGAGCGGCGGGGCGGGGACAATGCCGCGGCCGGGGGCCTCGGGCAGGGTGAGGCGCCGTCCACACAGGACTTCGGCGCGTTCGGCGGCGGTCATGTGATCGACGCCATCAAGCCAGGCGGCGAAGGTGCCGCCGCCCACGCGTCCGACCAGGTCGGCCGGGCGCACCATCGCCCGGATCAGCGCCCCGATCCGCACCAGCATCCAGTCCCGCGCTGGCTGTCCGTGCACGACGGCCAGTTGATCCAGGCCGTCCAGTTCGACGACCATCAGCGTGCCGGGCGCGCCATCCTGTGCCAGACGCTCGATATGGCGATCGGCTTCGTCCAGGAAATACAGCCGGTTGGGCAAGCCGGTCAGGCGGTCGATTCCGGCCTCATCCGGCCCGTGTTCCAGCATCACCCGCAGCATCGCCGCGGCCATGCCCCCCAGCGCCGAGTCGCCGGCCGTCCAGACCGCCTCCCCCGCGCGCCGCCACATGGCCAGGCCGCCGGCGCGATTGGGCGACAGCACCCAGGGGCACACCAGCAGCGGACGGCCGACCATGGTCACCGCATGCGACGGGCTGCCCGGATGATCCGCCAACAGGTCACGGATTTCCCCGAGAAGGGCGGCCGCCCCATGGCCGGCGCAATAGAGCAGCGCAAGGTCGCCTCCCGGTTCCGTCGCATCGACCACGGCGGCGCCCTCCAGCCCCGCCATGGCGCGGAGCTCGGTCAGCGCGGCTTCGATCATGCCCCGCGGCGCGTCGTGCTCCATTGGCTGCTCCTGTCGTGGGTCCCCCGGAGGGGCGGTATCGTGGCATGCGGCAAGGGATCGTTGAAGCCTGACCCAGGCCCGCGAGATCCTTTATCCCGCGAGATCCGGGCGTTGCGCGATCAGGGAACGCGGCGTCGCGCCGGCGGTCAGGGCAGCGAAGGCATCCGCGATCCCGGGGGCGGTGAAAGGGAAACGGGTGTGCAAGGCGCCGAAATCGGTGCGCGTGCGGGCGCGATACAGCATGCCCAGCGCCACCGGGATGTCGGCCGCCGCGAAGCCGTCAGCCCCGAGTATCGCAAGCTGCCGGTCTCGGATCGCGGACCAGGGCACGGGATCTGGCGCGTTGGCCCCCATCGTCACCAGCGTACCGCCTTCCCGCAGAACCGCCAGCGCCGCCGAACCAGCCCCGCCACGCACCAGAGCGAGGTCGGCCCCGCGCCCGCCGATGGTTTCCCGAGCGATGGCGATACGTTCGGCGGGATCGGTCACGTCGGTCGAGTCGATGGTGGCCTCGGCCCCGAACCGGCGGGCCAGGCGCAGGAACGGCGCATCCGGGCCACCCATGACAAGGACACGTCCCGCGCCCAGGTCCATCGCGGCGACAACCGCCAGCAGCGCGGTGGCATCATGGCCTATCACCACCACCGAGGCCCCCGGCGGAAACCGTCCGATCGCCTGGGCGCGGGCGAAGGCGCGCAGGCAGGTGGCCAACGGTTCGGCCAGCGTCGCCAACCAGGGTGGCATCGTCAGTGGCAGCGCATGGATCGCCGCGCCGGGCGGGACCAGGACCGCATCCGCCAGCCCGCCGGAGAGGACGGTGGGCGTTGCGTCAACGCCAAGCCGTCGCGGCGACAGGCACCCCGTGGCGTGGAGCGGGGGATGGCGGCACAACGCGCAGGCGCCGCAGGGAATGACCGACGGCACCAGCACCGGCGTGCCGGGGCGCAGGCGGTTGCCGGTCGCGTCCTCGGTCAGACCGGACCCCAGCGAGTCGATCGCGCCGACAAAGTATCGCCCAGGAATGTAAGCGGCGGGGCTGGACAGCAGACGCGCGTCCTCGGCGTCCAGCGCGCAGGCCAGCACGGACAGCAGTGCCGACCCGGCCGGCAGCAAGGGCCGGTCGAGCAGCCGGATGACGGGCGGCGCGCCAGGCTGCTCGACCACGGCGACACGCAATTCGGACATCGGTTTCCCCCGCTTGTATCCCGCCCATCAAACCCGCTCGCCCCCCGCTCCGCAACGCGTCCCATCCGCGCTATGCTGGCCGCCGATCAAGGGAGGGGATGCGGATGCGCGCAGTCTGGTACGACCGGCAGGGGCCGGCCGCCGATGTCATAATCACGGGCGAACTGCCGACGCCGGAACCTGGCATCGGGGAGGTCCGGGTGAAGCTGGAGGCCTCCGGCGTCAATCCGTCCGATACCTACCGTCGGCGGGGCGCGGTGCCGAAGGAATATGATCGCGTGATCCCGAACAGCGACGCGGCCGGTGTCGTCGACAAGGTCGGCTTCGGCGTGTCCTCGGCCTGGGTCGGCAAGCGAGTCTGGCTGTACAACGGCCAGCGCAACGGCCGCTGGATGGGCACCGCCGCGGAATACATCGCGCTGAACGCCGACCTGGTCACCGAACTGCCCGACCATGTGTCCTTCGCCGAGGGCGCGACCCTGGGCATTCCCTGCATGACCGCGCATGGCTGCGTGTTCGTGGCCGGGTCCGTGCAGGGCAAGACGATCCTGGTCACCGGCGGGGCCGGCGCGGTCGGGCATTACGCCTTGCAGCTTGCTTCCTGGGCCGGTGCGCGGGTGATCGCGACCGCGAGCTCCGACGAAAAGGCGCAACGGTCCCGCGAGGGCGGCGCGGCGCATGTCATCAACTACCGGACCGAGAACGTGGCCGCCCGGGTGATGGAGATCACCGGCGGCATCGGCGTCGACCATGTCGTTGACGTCGATCTGGGTGGGAACCTGGACTCGGTACTGGACAGCGTGCGCGACAGCGGCTCGATTGCCTATTACGCCACGAACGGGGCGCTCAACCGGGAGGTTCCGTTGCGCCGCGTGATGCAGAAGAACCTGGTCATCCATGGCTTCACCTTGCCCACCAGCCGCCCCGCCCAGCGCAAGCGGGCGCAGACCGACATCGCGGCCTGGGTGGCAACCCCCGGCCGCATCCTGTCCGTGGCCGGAACATTCCCGCTGTATGAAACGGCGAACGCCCATCTGTCGGTGGAACAAGGCGGCAAGATCGGCACCGTTGTCGTCGCGTGCGCGCGCTGAAACCAGAGTCGAATGCGCGCGCTGACTCCACACTCGTAAGGACACTTCATGACCGAACCGAACCAGGCCCTGATCGCCGGCGCCAATCGAGGCATCGGACTGGGCATCGTGCGCGAACTCCTGGCCCGCGGCTGGAAGGTGATCGCCACCGCCCGCCAACCCGACCAGGCCACCGCCCTGCGTGATCTCTCCGCCGGGCACCCCGGCCAGCTCGACATTCGCGCGCTGGACATGAATGACCCCGCCGGCATTGACGCCTTCGCCGCCGGCCTGAAGGGACGCGCACTGGACCTGCTGCTGGTGAACGCGGGCGTGTCCGGTCCCGGGCATCGCAGCGCTTCCGCCGCCACGGCCGCCGAGACCGGTGATCTCATGTACACCAACACCATCGCGCCGATCCGGCTGTCGCGTCTGCTGGCCGATCAGATCACCTCCGGCGCCGGCGTGCTGGGTTTCACCAGCTCCGTCATGGGCAGCGTCGCGCTGAATCCCGGCGGGCATGAACTGTATCGCGCCAGCAAGGCCGCCCTGAACTCCCTGACCCGCGGCCTGTGGGGCGAGGTGAGGGGGCGCAACATCACCGTCCTGACCCTGCATCCCGGCTGGGTCCGCACCGACATGGGCGGGCCGTCCGCCGCCGTCAGCGTCGAGGACAGTGCCCGCGGCATGACCGAGGTGATGCTGGCCAACCGCGGCAAGCACGAACATCTGTTCCTGGACTACACAGGCAAATCAATCGACTGGTAGACTGCCGTTTCGAGCTCCAACGCATTCATGAGGATCGCATGCCGTCTGCCCGTCTGGCTGTCGATATCGGCGGCACATTTACCGATCTTGCGTTGGAACACGATGGTCGCCTGACCACGGTCAAGGTCCTGACGACCCCGTCGGCGCCCGAACAGGGCGTCATGACCGGTGTCGCCACGATCCTGCGCCAATCCGGCGTCGCGGTCGGCGATATCGCGCTCGTGATCCACGGCACGACGCTCGCCACCAACGCGGTCATCGAGCGCAAGGGCGCCCGCACAGCCCTGATCACGACGGAGGGTTTCCGTGACGTGCTCGCGATGGGCAACGAAAGCCGCTACGATCAATATGACTTGAACATCCAGTTGCCCGAGCCGCTGGTGCCCCGCCATCTGCGCCTGCCGGTCGCGGAGCGGCTGGACAACACCGGCAAGGTCCTGACGCCTCTGGATGAAGCCGGCCTGCGTGCCCTGATCCCGATCCTGCAACGCGAACAGGTCGAAAGCATCGCGATCGGCTTCTTGCACGCCTTCGTCAATCCGGTACACGAACGACAGGCCGCCGCCATCCTGCAGGACGCCCTGCCTGACGTGCCCGTGTCCCTGTCATCCGATGTCTCGCCGGAAATGCGGGAGTGGGAACGGTTTTCCACCACCGCCGCCAATGCCTATGTCCAGCCGATGATGGCCCGCTATCTGCGCCGGCTGGAAGCCGACCTGCGCGCGCAGGGCCTGACCGCGCCGTTGTTCCTGATGATGTCCGGCGGCGGCCTGACCACAATCGAAACCGCCTGCCGCTTCCCGATCCGCCTGGTCGAAAGCGGCCCGGCCGGCGGCGCGATCTTCTCCGCCTTCGTCGCGCGCCAATGTGGGCTGGACAACGTGCTGTCCTTCGACATGGGCGGCACCACCGCGAAAATCTGCCTGATCGACGACGGCAAGCCCCAGACCTCCCGCACGTTTGAGGTCGCGCGCGTCGGCCGCTTCCGCAAGGGATCGGGCCTGCCACTGCGGATTCCGGTGATCGAGATGGTCGAGATCGGGGCCGGCGGCGGCTCCATCGCCCATGTCGATGCCATGGGACGCATCGGGGTTGGCCCCGAAAGCGCCGGCGCCGATCCTGGCCCCGCCTGCTATGGAAATGGCGGCACGCGCCCGGCCGTGACCGACGCCAACCTGTCGCTCGGCCGTTACGATCCCACGCGGTTCGCCGGCGGAACGATGCGGCTCGACCCCGTGGCCTCCCACGACGCACTGCTGGCCCATGTCGGCACGCGCCTCGGCCTGCCCGCCGAGATGGCGGCGCTGGGCGTCGTCGAGATGGTCGATGAGAACATGGCCAACGCCGCCCGGGTCCATGCCATCGAGTCCGGCAAGACGCACGACAACCGCACGCTGATCGCCTTCGGCGGCGGCGGGCCTGTCCATGGTTGCCGGGTCGCGGAAAAAATCGGCATCCGCCGCGTGTTGATCCCCTCCGGCGCCGGCGTCGGCAGCGCGATCGGCTTCCTGCGCGCCCCCGTCGCCTATGAGGTCGTTCGCAGCCTGTATCAGCGCTTTTCCAGCTTCGACGTCGCCGCGGTGAACGGCTTGCTGAACGCCATGCGCGACGAGGCCGCTGAATCCGTGGCCCTGGGCAGCTTCGGCGCGCCGGTCACGGAAACCCGGATCGCCTATATGCGCTATGTCGGACAAGGCCACGAAATCCCCGTGCCGCTGCCCGCGCGCGACCTGACCGAGGCGGATGTCGGCCTGATCCGCGCTGCCTACGACCGTGAATACACCAGGTTCTACGATCGGCCCGTCCCAGGCTCCGACGTCGAAATCATGAGCTATGCGGTTGTCGTGACAACGGTCGTCGCCGACGCAGCCCCGATGCCCGCCGCGCTCGCCGGCGGAGCCGACGCAATCCCCGTCGAACGCCGCCCTGTGCGAGATACCGTCACCGGTGCCGTATCCGACTGGGCGATCTTCGACCGATCCGCTCTGTCCGACGGCGCGCGGATCGTCGGGCCGGCGATCGTGGCCGAGGACGAAACCTCCACCCTGATCGGACCAGGCTGGACGGCGTCGCTGAACGGGTTGGGCTATATCGAGATGGTGCGGGAGTCAGTCTGATGTCGAACGAAACCAACGCCCTCGCGCAGATCCACCGCCAGATCATGTGGAACCGCCTGATCGCCGTGGTGGAGGAACAAGCGCAGATCATGATCCGCACCGCCTTTTCCACCACGGTGCGGGAAGCCGGAGACCTGTCCGCCGGCATCTTCGATCTGCATGGCCGCATGATGGCCCAGGCTGTCACCGGAACGCCCGGCCACGTGAACTCCATGGCCGAAAGCGTGGGGCATTTCCTGAAGAAATTCCCCACCACCGTCATGCGCCCCGGCGACCACTACATCACTAACGACCCCTGGCTCGGCACCGGCCATCTGCACGATCTGACTGTCGTGACACCGGCCTTCCATGATGGACAGATTGTCGGCCTTCTTGCCAATACAGCCCATGTCATCGACATCGGCGGCTTGGGCATGGGACCGGATGGACGATCCGTGTTCGAGGAAGGGATGTACATCCCCATCGTCCGCTGCTTCGAACAGGGCAAACCGAACGAAACCTTCTTCGACTTCATCCGCGCCGGCTCCCGCCTGCCGGTGGAACTTGAAGGCGATATCTACTCCCTGTGCGCCTGCAACGACGCCGCGGTCCATCGCCTGTCGGAGATGATGGGGGAATTCGAGATGACCAGCCTCGATCCCCTGGCTCAGTTCATCTTCGATTCCTCCCGTCGCGCGACATTGGCCGAAATCGCGAAGATCCCGCGCGGCAGCTTTGACAACGAAATCTACTCCGACGGCTACGACGAGCCGGTCCGCCTCTCGGCGCGCATGACCATCCTGGAAGACGCTATCGAGGTCGATTTCACCGGCACGTCCGGCCTGTCTCCTCGCGGCATCAACGTCCCGCCCGCCTATTGCCGGGCCTATTCCTGCTTCGGGATCAAGTGCGTGGTGGCGCCGGAGGTGCCGAACAACTGGGCGTCCCTGGAACCGTTCCGTATGAAAATACCGGAAGGCTGCATCCTGAACGCGCCGCATCCCTATCCCGTCTCGGTGCGCCACGTCACCGGCCATCTGCTGCCTGACCTGATGATGGGCTGCCTGCACCAAGTCGTGCCCGACCGCGTCACGGCCGAGGGTTCGTCGTCCCTCTGGAACCCGCCACTGAAAGGCGGATCGTCGGTGTCCGGCCAGGCGCGCGGCAATCGCCCGGTGGTCGGAGACTTTGAAATCATCACCTTCAATTCAGGTGGCACCGGCGCGCGTCCGGGATCGGATGGGCTGAATGCGACGGCCTTTCCCTCCGGCGTGCGGACCATGCCGGTGGAAGCGACGGAGAACGTCGCCCCCATCATCATCTGGCGCAAGGAACTGAAGCCCGATTCAGGCGGCGCCGGCCACACCCGCGGCGGCACCGGGCAGATCATGGAGATCGCGACGAAAGGCGATCTGGAATACGCGGTGAACGCCAGCTTCGACCGCATCGCCCATGCGCCCAAGGGTCGGGAAGGTGGCCTCGAAGGCGGCAATGGCGTCGTGACCCTGAAAACCGGGAAGAAGCTGCGCGCCAAGGGCTTTCAGGTCATTCCCGACGGCGATCGGTTGATCCTGGAACTGCCGGGCGGCGGCGGCATGGGCGATCCCACGACGCGCGATCCGGCGTTGGTCGCGCTGGATGTGCGGGATGGGTTGGTTTCAGTCGAAAACGCCCGGGCGCTGTACAAGGTCGCTGTTACGGCCGAAGGCGTTGTCGATAGCATCGCGACCGCCGCCCTGCGCGGCTGATACGACCTTGTCGTCATGCTGGGCGAAGGCCCAGAACCCACGGCTTATCGGAACCCGGACCACCAAGCTGGTGGTCCGTCAATCCGAAACTATCAGGCGAAATCGCCCGTCAGTTCAGCACGCACTTCTTCCGGCAGGATCGTCATGTGCCGGTAGTTCTGGTGATCAAACCCCAGAACGACCTCCGCGCCCGGGCTGCAGAACGCGGCCACCTGATCAGCGGTAAAGAGGAAATGCACGAACTGGACCGATGACGCCTTGCCCTCGGCCGTCGTGCGATCCTGGTCCGTTTCGGCCTGGGCACGAATGATCTCGCCGCCGACGCGCAGGAACGCCGTCTCCTCGATCCCGCCCATGCCACCCAGGATACGGCGGCGACGGATTGGATCGTCGATCTCCACCATGAAGGTCGCGACCAGTTCCATCCCTTGCGGGATCAGCGGGTTATAGGCTTCCAACTCATCCGCGAGTTGTTCGGCGCCACCCTTCTCGATGTAGAGCATCTCCTGCACTTGCAGCCACATGCTCTCCCAGCACTCAAAGTAGAAGGTCACGACCGGGCCGACCTCCACCCGCCGGTTCCGCTTGCGCGCGGCGATCCGGCGACGGTGTTCGGTGCGGCGCGGGGCATACTCCGCGGTCGGGACGATGTCGTCCGCGGTCAGGGCATGCTTCGTTGTCATCACAGTCTCCAGGCTTGATCAGGCACCAATGCCATAGGCACGCGCGAGAAGTTGGATCGGGTGCGTCACGAGTTCCGGCTTCGGCTTGTCATCGCCCAGGCGATCCATGCCCTGCACGATATGCACGCCGGCCAGCGGGCATTCCGACATCACGAAGCCCGGGCCGTTCTGCGCGGCCTGCCGAGCGACGGGTCGGCCGACTTTGATGGCGGTCTCGAAATGCTCCTGCTTGAAGCCCCAGGACCCGCCATGACCCGAGCACCGCTCGATCACCTTGACATCGGCGGAGGGGATCAGCCGCAGCATCTCCGCCCCCTTCTGCCCCATATTCTGGGCGCGGGCGTGGCAGGCCATATGCAGGGTCAGCGTGCCGTCGATCGGCTGCATGCCCGGCGCCATGCCTTCCTTCTTGGCGATGTCGACGATGTACTCGGTGATATCGAACGTCGCCTTCGACAGCTCGATCACTTCGGGATCGTCCGGCAGGATCAGCGGCCATTCGAATTTCAGCATCAGCGCGCAAGACGGCACCAGGCCGATCACGTCATAGCCCTGGTCGATCCAGGGTTTCATTTCCTGTGCAACGGTCCGCGCGTTGCGGGCGACATCCTGGATGCGGCCCTGTTCCAGCAGCGGCATGCCGCAGCAGCTCGGGTGCAGCACGACGGTTTCAACACCGTTGCGCGCCAGAACTTCCCGCGCGTCCAGTCCGACGCCCGGCGTGTTGAAGTTCACGAAGCACGTCGCGTAGATCACGGCCTTGCGGCCGTGGGCCGGAGCCTCCCGGTTCACCACAGGCGTATTGGCGGACAGGTTGACGAAGCTGTTGGACGCGTATTTCGGCAGTTCGGCGTCCGGATGAAGGCCGGCGGCGCCGCGCACGATCGGGCCCAGCACGGTGTTGCCACGCTCGGTCGCCCAATTGGCGATCGGGGCCACCAGGCTGGCCAGCACGCCGTTGCGGTCGGTCTCGGCCAATTGCTTGTCGGCGAACTTCAGATCCCCCTGGCGCGCTTCCATCGCGCGGAAGCGCAGCATCAGATGCGGGAAGTCCAGGTTGAATTCATGCGGCGGGACATAGGGACACTTGGTCATGTAGCACATGTCGCAAAGCGTACACTTGTCCACGACCTGCTTGAAACTGGCCGGGTCGACGCCGTCCAGTTCCATGGTCGGGGATTCGTCGACCAGATCGAACAGGATCGGAAACGAATCGCACAGATTGAAGCAACGACGGCAACCGTGGCAAATATCGAATACCCGGTGCAGTTCCTTTTCGATCTCGATCGGATCGTAGAAACTGTCATCCTGCCAGGCAATCGGATGGCGGGTCGGCGCCTCCAGGCTGCCTTCTCTCATCGCTGCGTCTTTCTTTTTATTGGGGGCGGGAACCCCTCTCCCCGGAAAGGGAGAGGGGCAATCGGATCACACGAGCTCGTTCAGCGCGCGCTGGAAACGACCGGCATGCGACCGTTCGGCCTTCGCCAGGGTCTCAAACCAATCGGCGACTTCGTCGAAGCCTTCTTCACGCGCGGTCCGCGCCATGCCCGGATACATGTCGGTGTATTCGTGCGTCTCACCCGCGATCGCGGCGGCGAGGTTCTTGGAGGTCTCACCGATCGGCAGACCGGTCGCCGGATCGCCCGACTCCTCGAGGTATTCGAGGTGCCCGTGCGCGTGGCCGGTTTCACCCTCGGCCGTCGAGCGGAACACCGCGGCGACGTCGTTGTGGCCTTCAACGTCGGCCTTTTGCGCGAAATACAGGTAACGGCGGTTGGCCTGCGATTCACCGGCAAACGCGGCCTTCAGATTGTCTTCCGTCTTCGTGCCCTTGAGCGCTGGCATGGCTTTATCCTTTCTGCTTCTATCTCGGTCGAGGAAGCCAGAAGGGCCACGGCCGAACGGGCGTCGAACCCTTCGGTCGCGTCCCCGTCTCCCTACCCAGGCTATCTAGTCCATCCGACGATTAAATTGAAGTTCGCTGCTTCATGAAATTTTTCAATCGGTGCCATTGGCGGGACCGATCGACCAGCCGCAGCTCGCGAACGCCCGCCGCATGGCGTCAGGGGGCTCCGCCAAGGCTTCCACCGGCGGGTCCAGCGTCAGCCGGATCGACCGCGCGAGCAGATGCATCGGCCCGCCGCCGCCGCCATAGCGCGCGTCGCCCAGGATCGGGCAGCCCAGTTCGGCGCAGTGGACCCGTATTTGATGCGTGCGGCCGGTGCGCGGGCGCAGTTCCAGCCAGGTCAGCCCATCACCGCGCCCCATCACCCGCCAATCGGTGACCGCCGCCTGCCCGCGCGAGTCCACGACGATACGCCAGCCGTCCGGGCTGGTCCGGCGCAGCAGCGGCCGGTCGATCGTGCCGGTCTCTGTGGCGACAACGCCCCGGACCACTGCCCAATATGTCTTGCGCGCCTGGCCCGCCGCGAACGCGGCCTGCGCCACGACCAGAGCGGCCTTCCGCAGCGCGATCACCAGGCAGCCGGCGGTATCCGCGTCGAGCCGATGTGCCAGCCAGGGGCCGTCCCGCCGTTTGCTCAGCTGCGGGAACCAATCCTCGACACTCGGCCCGCCGGCCGGCCCGGGATGCACGGGCAGGCCGGCGGGCTTGTCGATCACGACAAAGCGCTGGTCCTGGAACAGGATCGCGGGCAGCGGCCTAATCGGGATCGCGCCCCTTGGCCGAGGCGTACTGGTTCCCGAACAGCGAATCCCGCTTCTGGAAGGCGTATTTCACGCCGTGGGTCTTCATGTTCTCCCGGAACTGGCGCGCGAGCGGGGCGTTGTGGCCGCGCGCGTCGATCTCGGCGCCGATGCGTTGCAGGGTCCGCGCGCCCATCAGTTCCAGACCCAGATTGACCATCCGCTTGTTGGCCGACAGCAGATGCGGATCGACGAGGCCCATCCGTTCGGCCAGGCGCATCGCTTCGGCGGGCAGCTCCTCGGCCGGGTAGGATTTCAGCGCCAACCCGACCTCTGCCGCATCCTTCCCCGTCAGGCTGTCACCCGTCAGCAGCAGGCGCTTCGCCCATTGCGGACCGCAGTGATACAGCCACATAGACCCCGGCGGCGTCCCCAGATCGCGCACTGGCGGAAACCCAATCCGCGCATCGTCGGCCACCAGGATGATGTCGCAGAACCACGCAAGCTCCGTTCCGATCCCGATGCAGGTGCCGTGGACCTGGGCGATCACCGGCTTGTGCATATCGAAGATCTGCACCCGCAGGCGCTGCCCCTGCTCCAGCCGCCAGATGTCGTCATCAAGCTCCACCCGTCCGCGATAATCGGGGCCGCGGCCCGAGGAATATTCGTTCAGATCGGCCCCGGCACAAAAGTGCGGGCCGGCACCACGCAGGATCACAGCATGGACGGGGTTGTATTCATCGGCCTCCAGCAGCGCCGCGTTCAGTTCGCGCAGCAACTGGGCCGACAACGCGTTCCGCCGCTCCGGCCGGTTGAGTGTGACGATCGCCGTAGTGCCTTGCACCTCGTACTTGATTTGCTCGAAATCCATGTTTCCCCCCATACCTCTGTCCCGGGCAGGATTGCCGACGGGCAGGGCGGACGCAAGCGCGCCAAACCCTTGTGAGCGGCGTCACAGCGCAACGGCACGACCCTGCCTTATGACAGGGGCAATCGGGGGATTGTTTCATGAGAAGCCTGTCGGAGCTGTTCGACACAGTGCGGAACGCGATCGGCCTTGGCCGACCGCCTCTGCCACGCGCGATCCGCCGCGCCTACCGCATGATGCAACGCATGAGCTCGGACGGGATCGCGGTACCGGAGGACATTGTCCTCGGGATCATGGCGGCGTCGGACGCGGAGCGCGCGGGCGCGCTGAGAGTCTGACTCGAATCGGCTCCATGGTAATAGGGGCAAAACCACGGGCACCGCCGCATTTTTCTCTTGCACCGATTCGGCGTCGTGGACTCTCTGCATCATGTGCCGCCGCCGCCCGCCCTTTCCGCGCTGAGCCGTCCGGATCTTGA
>CAMCDA010000051.1 GCA_945873195.1 Asaia bogorensis | reverse complement strand
TGATACTCGACCGTATTGGCATAGACGACCGCGCGCCATTCGCCGCCGGCGGGATGCTGGTAGCTGCCTTCCTCGACCTTGCGGACCAGGCGCTCGGTGATGCGCCGGTGCGCGATCAGGTCGGCGATCGTCCCCAGCTTGAGGTTGTGCATCTGCGCGAAGGCCACCAGGTCGGGCATCCGCGCCATGGTGCCGTCGTCGTTCATGATCTCGCAGATCACCGCAGCCGGGTAGAGGCCGGCGCTGCGGGAGAAGTCGACGGAGGCCTCGGTGTGGCCGGCGCGGACCAGTGTCCCGCCTTCCCGCGCCATCAGCGGGAACACGTGGCCCGGCGTGGTGATATCGTCGCGCCCACTTTCGGGGTTGATCGCCATGGCAACGGTGCGGGCGCGGTCGGCGGCGGAGATGCCGGTCGTCACACCCTCCCGCGCCTCGATCGACACGGTGAACGCCGTCTGGTGGCGGGTGCCGTTCTGCTGGCTCATGAGCGGCAGGCCGAGTTGTTCCACCCGCTGGCGGGTCATCGCGAGGCAGATCAGCCCGCGCGCGTACTTGGCCATGAAGTTGATCGCGTCGGGCGTGGCGAACTGGGCGGGGATGATAAGGTCGCCCTCGTTCTCCCGGTCCTCGTCATCCACCAGGATGAACATGCGGCCGTTGCGCGCTTCCTCGATCAGGTCGGCGGCCGGTGAGATGAACTTCGACAGTTCAGTCTTAACCGGTGGTTCGTAGAACAGGTTTTCCATCAGCCGGCCCCCTTTGCCGCACCCGATTGGGCTTCCGCCAGGCGGGCCACGTAACGCGCCAGCATGTCGATCTCGATATTCACCGCGTCGCCCGGTTGCAGCGTGGCGAAGCTGGTGACCGAGGCGGTGTGCGGGATGATGTTCACGCCGAATGTATCACCACGCACCGCGTTGACCGTCAACGATACGCCGTTGATCGCGATGCTGCCTTTTTCCGCTATGAAACGCGCGAGGTCCTGGGGCACCTGGAACGTCCAACGGATCGAGCCGTTTTCCGGCACCGCCGAAACCGTCCGCCCGACGCCATCCACATGACCGGACACGATATGTCCGCCCAGTTCGTCGCCCACCTTCAACGACCGCTCCAGGTTCACCTGCGACCCGACGGCCCAGGTTCCCATCGTGGTGCATGACAGGGTTTCGGCGGACACATCGACGGCGAACCAATCGGCCCCCAATTCCACCGCCGTCAGGCAGCAGCCGGAACACGCGATGGACGCGCCCAGGGCGATCGAGGCCGTGTCCTCCCACGGCGCGTGGATGACAAGGCGCATGTCCTTTCCGGCACCGATCGGGTCGATCGAGCGGATGGTGCCAAGGGCGGTGACAATTCCGGTGAACATTCAGCCTCGCCTGGTGAATTCGCTGAGCAGGTCGTCGCCCAGCGGCGTGATATGGGTTCGCACAAACCTCGGCATGATAGCCAGTTTTTCAACGCCGAACGCCTGCACCCCAGGCCAGCCATCGCCGCCCATCACGGCGGGGGCGTGGAACCAGGCGATGCGGTCGACCAGATCGGCGCGCATCAGGGCCGCGGCGAGCTGTCCGCCGCCCTCGACCAGCACCCGCGTCAGCCCGGCCTTCCCCAGCGCCTGCATCGCGGCGGCAATGTCCAGGCCGAGCGGACCGGGGGGAACTGGGAGGAGGGTGGCACCGGCCTCGGTATAGGCGCGCTGGCGGTTCCGGTCCGCGTCCTCTCGCATCAAAAACCAACTCGGCGCCTCCCGGGCGGTTCGGAGCAGGCGGGCGGTCAGCGGGGTGCGGAGGTGGCTGTCGGCGACCACGCGCACCACCGGGCCGGGCCGGAAGCCGGGGATGCGGCAGGTCAGTTCGGGGTCATCGGCGACGGCCGTCCCCGCGCCGGCCATCACCGCGTCGTGCCGGCCCCGCAGCGCGTGCGCCATCCGGCGGGCCTGCGGGCCGGTGATCCACTGGCTTTCCCCGGCGCGCGTCGCGATCCGCCCGTCCAGCGTCGTCGCGAGCTTCAGCGTCACCAGCGGCCGGCCCAGCCGGATGCGGGTGATGAAGCCGGCGAGGGAGTCGAGCGCTTCCTGCTCCATCACGCCGGTTTCCACCGTGATCCCCGCGGCGCGAAGCTGCGCGAGGCCCCGGCTGTCGACCCGAGGGTCCGGGTCGGGGGTGCCGGTGACCACGCGGGCGATGCCGGCGGCGATCAGGGCGTCGGTGCAGGGAGGTGACTTACCCCAATGGCAGCAGGGTTCGAGCGTGACATAGGCGGTGGCACCCCGTGCCGCGGCCCCCGCCATCGCCAGCGCCTGAGGCTCCGCATGGGGCCGCCCGCCGGGCGCCGTGGTGGCGCGCCCGACGACGCGGCCGTTATTGACGATGACGCACCCGACCGAGGGGTTGGGCCAGGTCATGCCAAGGCCTCGGCGCGCAAGGGCGAGCGCGGTCCGCATATGGTCGAGATCGGCGGCCGTGGGCATGGCCGTCAGAAGCGGTTCGGTTGGAGGTTGGGCACCGGGGGATCCGTTGGACAGAACGAGAGTCCGCATCAATGCCAGAGGTGGCGAAAGCATCAAGGGGCAGGGCGGCTGTTTCTCGGCCCGACCGCGTGAATCCCGACCTCCCCGGCGCTACAGCCGATCGCGCAACCTGTGCCGGCCCAGCGAACGGACGGACGCGGAGGGGACCGCCGCCTTGATCCCGTCCTGCAACTCCGCGCGCTTTTCATGGATCGAGACGATGATCGGCCCCATCGGGATGCCGATCTCGACCAGCACGGCCTCGGACAATTGCAGACTGGCCTCGATCGTCTCGGGCACGGCGTCGGTCGCGCCGGCGCGATACAGGATCGCGGCGTGATTGCCGTCCCGCGCGCGGGCGATGATCCGCAGGTTGTCGCGTTCGGCCCGGGCGGCGGTCACCAGGTTCCGGGCGATCTCCGAGTCGTCCACCGTCACGACCAGGGCCAGCGCGTTCTCCAGCGACAAATGCCGCAGCAGCACGATGCTGGTCAGATCGCCGTAGAACACGTGCTGGTTCGTCCGCCGCTCATACGCCACCCGGTCCGCATCGCGGTCGATCGCCAGATAGGGCACCTGATGCCGATCCAGCATGGAGGCGATCATTTTCCCCACCCGGCCAAAGCCGGCGATGATGACGCGGGGCGTTTCCTCGGTGGCCATCGGCGGCAGGATGCTGGGGTCGATCGGCCGCACGTCGCGCCCGCGCGGCGACAGGCGGGATCCGATCGCGGCCATCGCCGGGATTGTCGCCATCGTCAGCGCGACGCTCAGCAGGATCAGCCGAGCCATCTCCGCCTCGATGATGTTGTTCTGCAAGGCGGCGGCGATGATGACGAAGCCGAACTCCCCGCCCGGACCCAACAGCAGGCCGGTCTGCAAACCCTGGCGCCAGCTCAGGCCCAGCGCGCGGGCCGAGGCCGCTGTCAGCGCGCCCTTGATCACGATCATCCCAACTGAAACGCCCAGCACCAGCCAGCCGTGATCAATCAGGATGTGCCAGTCCAGCGTCATGCCGATGGACATCAGGAAGATACCGATCAGCAGGCCCTTGAACGGCTCGATCGTCGCCTCGACCTGCCGGCGGTATTCGGTGCCGCTGAGAAGCAGCCCCGCGATCAGGGCGCCGAGGGCCATCGACATGCCGGCCGCGACCGCGATCATGCCGCAGGCGATCACCACCAGAAGGCAGGCGGCGACGAAGAACTCGGCGCTGCGGGTACGCGCGACGCTGCGGAACAGCGGGCGCAGGATCAGCCGGCCGAACACCACGATGGCCGAAACGCCCAGCAGCGCCTCTCCCATCGCCAGGACGAAGGCGCCGCGGGCTGGCTCGTCTTCGGCCGGCGCCAGCGCGGTCAGCGCGAACAGCACCGGCACCACCGCCAGATCCTGAAACAACAACACAGCGAAACTCGCTCGGCCCGAATTGCTGTTCAGCCGCTTCTGGTCCGCCAGCACCTGCAGGACGACGGCGGTGGACGACATGGCGAGGGCGATGCCGATCACGGTCGCCTCCGGCCTGCCGTAGCCGTATGCCAGGACCAGCAGGCCGAGAACGACCGCGCAACCGCCGAGCTGCGCGAAGCCGAGGCCGAAGACCATCCGGCGCATTAGCCAGATACGCTCGGGTGACAGTTCCAGGCCGATCATGAACATCAGCAACGCGACGCCGAGTTCGGCCACGGGCACGATGGCGGCGCGGTCGTCGATCACCAGGGCGGCGAGGAAGGGGATGTCGGCGACCAGCGTGCCGACGCCGAAGGGGCCGACCACCATCCCGACCGCCATGTAGCCGACGACCGGCGGCAGGCGGAGCCGTTGCACCATGGGAATGACGATCGCGGTGGCCCCAAGGACGATCAGCAGGACCTTGAAGAACGTGGTGTCGTGCGCGGCTTCCATCGCGATCATTCTAAAGGGAAAATTCCCCTGGCGCCTCTGTTTCCTGAGTCCGTTACGCGGGTAGCTGGTATCCGATCCCGGCCTCGATTTCGATCACGCGCTGCACCGCGGGGCGTGCCAGCATGCGGGCGTGATGGGCGGTCAGGCGGGGGAAGGCCTCCGGCGTCAGGCCGGCCAGCGGGTGGAAACGCCAGAACAGCCGGAACAGATGGATGTCGGCGATCGAGTATGCGCCCAACGCCCATTCACGGTCCCCGAGGCGCTGTTCGGCGACGGCCCAGACGGCCTGCGCCTCCGCTGGTGGGAGTTTGCGGGCGGGATGCAGGGCGGAGGCGCAGAACGACATCCAGGACACGGCCTGGGCCTCGGCCTCGATATCGCCGGCCGGCAGCAGCCTGGCCTCGGGGAAGGTGCGGGCGAGGTAGTACAGGCACCCGGCCACCTCGGTCAGCGGGCGGCCGTCGATCAGCAGCAGCGGAACCTTCCCGTCGGGGTTCATCGCCAGGTACTCCGGCGTATGGGTGCCGCGCTGGGCAAAGGACAGCGGACGGGATTCATACGGCGCGCCGATTTCCTGAAGCGCGATATGCGGCGCCATCGAGCTGGAGCCGGGGGCGAAATAGAACGTCAGCATGGGCGGGACTCCGTGTTTGCGGGGGCGGCCAATCAGGCGAAGGGCGTCAGCATCGCGCGGACATCGGGCATCGACGAGAGGTCGCCGATCGCCGCCAGCGTCCCGTCGATCGTCGCGTCATCCAGGACGACCCGCGCGTTGCGGGCGTTGTCGCGGAACTTGGCGGCGGATTGTTCGGCGCTCAATGGCTTTTGCGGGGAGCCGATCGGATCGGTCGCCTGGACGGTCGTGGTCCGCCCATCGCGATGCGTGACCGTGATTGCCAGCCAGCCCTTCGGCTTGCCGGCCTCCGCCCGCCCCTCGATCCGGTCCGACAGGGCCAGCACCGCCGGGTCATTGGCGTTGGCGACATCGTTGATCCCGACGCGGCCGAGGACCAGCGCGTTCGCGACGAGGAAGGGCTGGGCGAACTGCGCCTCCACCACCTGCGTCGGGCGGCGCTTGGCTGGGCTGCCCTGGAACTGGTCGGCATGGTCGGCCGGGTCCGAGGCAATGGAGATGGCGGCGATGTCGGCGGCGCCGGTGATCCCCAACGCGGCGCGGGCGGCCAAAGCGGCATCGATCGCGGCATGCAACGGGCGACCACAGGGATAGGGTTTGAAGCTCAGCCCCTCTCCCCGAAACGCGTGGCCGAGTTCCGCGGTCAGGTGGAACGCGTCGGCGCCGTTCGGTTGGTAGAGTTCCAGGAAGCCGTAGCGGCCACAGAAGATGTTGTGCGCGCCGGTAAAGCCCCGCTGCGCCAGCAGGGCGGAGATGATGCCGCCGCTCGCCGCCTGTCCGGCCTGGAACCGCTTGGTCAGCGCGCTGTCCAGGATGCACTGGCGGTTGCCGGCGGCCTGGCTGAACGCGGCGCCGAAGGCATGGCGCATCTGCTCCCCATCCAGGCCGATCAGCTTGCCGACGGTGGCGGTGGCGCCAAAGATGCCGATCGCCGCGGTCCGGTGCCAGCCGCGATCCAGCGTCGAGGCCAGCGCGATGCGGCAGGACACATCCAGGCCGAGCGTGATCGCCAGGATCAGGTCGCGGCCCGACACGCCGCCCATGCGATCGGCCATCGCCAGGCCGGCCGCCAGAACCGAAACGCCGGGATGGATCGAGCCCGCGGTGTCATGCGTGTCGTCGAAATCCAGCGCATGGCCCATGGCGGCGTTCATCATCGCGGCCGAAGGGGCGGGCAGGGTGCGGCCGCGCAGCATGACCCGGCTCTCGGGCTTGCCGCCCCAATCGTCGTAGAGCGCGTGCATGTCGTCGATGCCGGGCGCCGCGGTGCCGCCGATCATGCAGCCGAATGTGTCCAGGATATCGCGCGTGGAGGCGGCGATGGCGGAGGCGGGGAGATCGGCCCATTGCGTCCGGGCGACATGATCGGCCAGGGCAAAGGCGGGGTCCTGGGGCATACGATATCTCCTTCCCGGTTCGACCGACCCACTTGGGGGGTGAACAGAATTATTGGTTGAGCGGTTCGGATCGGATACCATGGCCGCTATTGGTTGTCGCCAATCCAAGGCTCCATGGGTTCTTTCGCGTATGTTGGCTGTTGCCGTCGTATTTTGCTCGCGTGTCCGTATTGGGTGCACGCATTCACTTCATTTTTTGGTTGTGACGCGGGATCCTTACTCGCGGCTGACTGATTCGGGGATGGCCGTGGCATGAAATGGTATTTCGCGATCAATGAGGCGGGGACGGGGACCGATGTCGGTCACCTGGCCAAGCTCGCGGTCATCAGTGCCGCGCGGTTCACCGACCTGACGCCCAATCTTTTGTATTACGGCGCCCGCAATGCGTTCACGTCATGGATGGAGGCGCATGGCGTCAATGTCATTGATGTGCGGCCGAGCTATGAGGCTGCGATCAAGGGGGCGATCGCGGCGCGGTGGTATCCGGCGCAATTGACCGGGCATTGGCTGCGCACCGAAATCTGCAACATCGAGCAGAGCGATCCGTTCGTCCTGTATACGGACATCGATGTCGTGTTCCTGCGGCCGGTCGATCTCTCGTCCTTGCGGCCCCGATATTTCGCCTGCGCGCCCGAGTTCGAGCAGAATAATTGGAGCTACTTCAATTCCGGCGTCATGCTGATGAATGTCACGGCGCTGCGGAACGACTATCCTCGGCTGCGCGCGCATATCGAGCGGGCGTTCCTCGACCCGGCGAATGGACCGTTCAATGACCAGCCAGTGTACAACAAATTGTATGCCGGGATGTGGGACCGCCTGGACCCGAACTACAACTGGAAGCCCTATTGGCCACAGAACGCCGAGGCGGTGATCTTTCATTTCCATGGCCCGAAATTCGATACGATTCGCGATCTGATTGATGGAAAATGGAATTGGGACAGCAAGTACGGCACCGCCGCCGGGGCGATGGTGGTGGGTCATTTCCACGAATACCTGAAATATTTCCGTATCATGCGCGCGTTGTTGGAAGCGGGCGAACCGCTGGGGGACATGATCGATGGCATTCTGCGCGACGGCCCCCCCGCGATGCCGCGTCTGCGGGAAATCCGGGACCATTATTCACCGCCTGTCACCCCGCCGGCGAAGCCCGTGCCGTGGGAGGCGCAGGGGCCGGCGGCCTGGCGCCGAACGGATGGCCAGGCCTTGGTGTTCGATGATGCGAGCGGCCGGGGCACGTCCTGGCACGCGGCGCTGCGCGGCGACGCCGCCGATCTGATCGATCCGACCGTGCTGACCGACACGCGGGGGCGGATGCGACTGTTCGCCTCGGCCGATGCCGCGCGTGCGGCGTGCGAGGATCGGTTGGCGGATAAAAAAGTGGCTCGATCACCGAAATGATCGAGCCAAAGGATGGTCCGGGTTGACCTGGGCCATGGAGACCCAACGGCCGTCGCAAGCGTTGGGGCAGGGACGACCAGCAACAAATTGGCACGCCCGGTATCGGCCAATCTGTGACATAAATCACACCTCGGGCATCGAATTGTCTCGTCCGTGCGGAAAGCCGCCGCGGGACCCTCGTTGCGCGCCGGCCCGTGGTCCGTGATGATCGCGTCGTCTGACATGATGACGGGAGACAACCATGCCGCAGGATGACGCCCTGGCCTTGCTGACCCAACGCAACCGAGAGGCCGGGATCGCGCCCCCCGCGCAATGGAACGCCGTGCTGGAAACCCTGCTGGGGCATCGCTCGGTGCGCGGGTTCCTGCCGGACGCGCTGCCGGATGGCACGCTGGAACTGCTGGTCGCCGCCGCGCAATCGGCCTCGACATCTTCGAACCTCCAGGTCTGGAGCGTGGTGGCCGTACGCGACCCCGAGCGGAAATCCCGCATCGCCGATCTGGCCGGCAAGCAGCAATTCATCCGCGACGCGCCGCTGCTGCTGGTGTGGCTGGCCGATCTGTCGCGCATCGACGCGATCGCCGCCGACCGGCAATTGCGGGTCGAGGGCACGCAATACCTGGAAGGCTTCATCCTGGGCATCGTCGACGCCACCCTCGCCGCCCAGAACGCCCTCGTCGCCGCCGAATCGCTCGGCCTTGGTGGTGTCTATATCGGCGCCATGCGAAACCTGCCGGAAAAGGTCGCGGCCGAGTTGAACCTGCCGCCGAATGTCTTCGCCGTGTTCGGCATGTCGGTGGGCGTCCCCGATCCGGCGAAGGAAACCGGGATCAAGCCGCGCCTGCCGCGCGATATCGTGCTGCACCAGGAGCAGTACGATCCCGCGCTGAAGCGTGACGCGATCGAGACCTATAACGGCGTCGCCCGCGACTACATGCGTGAGCAGGGGATGAAGGAACAGGATTGGACCGCGCAGGCCACCGCCCGGATGAAAGACACGTCGTCCCTCACCGGCCGTGACCGGATGCGGGAGGCTCTGGCCAACATGGGCTTTGGCCTGAAGTAAAACCAATGGCGCGCGGGCGGCCTTGCAACCAGCCCGCGCCGCCGACCCGGAGGGGGCCAGGACATGCCGATCACGATCAAGCCACTGCACGATCTGTTCTGCGCCGAGATCGGCGGTGTCGATACCGGCCAGCCGATGGATGACACGACATTCGCCGCGATCCGGTCGGCGTTGGACGAACACTCGGTCCTGGTCTTCCACAACCAGACGCTGGACGATGAACGGCAGATCGCGTTCAGCCGGCGCTTCGGCCCGCTGGAGATCGCGGGGAAGGCCAATCCCGCCACCGGCACGCCATTCGCCCGGCAATCGAACCTCGATATCAAGACAGGCGCCGTGATCCCGCTGGAGGATCGGCGGATGATCTACCAGAAGGGCAATTACCTCTGGCATTCGGACAGTTCATTCCGCCCGGTGCCGTCGTTGTGTTCCCTGCTGTCGGCGCGGATCGTCCCGCCGGAAGGTGGCAATACCGAATTCGCCTGCATGCGCGCCGCCTATGACGCGCTGCCGGTTGACATCAAGCACAAGCTTGACGGCCTGGTCGCGGAACATAGCCTGGTTTATTCGCGCGATACCGTCTCGGTCGGGTCCATGACGCCGGAAATGATCGCCGAGTTGCCGGGCGCCTGGCAGGTCATGCTGCGGGTCAATCCGGTGAACGGGCGCAAGGCGGTCTATGCCGGCGCCCACGCGTCCCACGTGATCGGCTTGCCGCGGGAGGAAGGACGGGCCTTCATCCAGTGGCTCAATGAATTCTCGACGCAGCCGCGGTTCTGTTATTCGCATGCGTGGCGCGACGGCGATCTGGTGATCTGGGACAATCGCGCGACCCTTCATCGGGCAACGGCCTATGACACGACCCGCCACAAGCGCCTGATGCAGCGGACAACCGTGGGCGGTGACGTCCCGACAGTGGCGCAGCCCGCGCAATACGAACTCGCCACCGCGTCCGGTCATTGATGATACCGACCCGTTCCCGCTGAAACGCAATCACCAACCCTGTGTGAGGCCAGAATGTCCCTGACAAACGCCCCCGATCCAGAATTCCGCCAGGCCGTCGTACGGCGCGATCTGGACAACGTGCTGCACCCGATTGTCCAGCACCGGATGCTGGAGACCAAGCAGATCGTGGTGACCGCCGCGCAGGGCTCCACCATCTATGACGCCGACGGCACGGCCTATCTGGATGCGATGGCCGGCCTGTGGTGCGTGAATATCGGCTATGGCCGCACCGAACTTGCCGATGTCGCGGCTGAGCAGTTGCGGCAATTGGCGTATTATCCGCACTCGGCCATGAACGTGCCGGCCGCCGCGCTGGCCGAACAGATCAATGGGCTGATGGGCGGCGGGTATCACACGTATTTTGTGAACTCCGGGTCGGAAGCAAATGAGGCCGGGTTCAAGATCGCCCGCCAATACCAGAAGCAGGAAAAGCCGGGTCAGTTCCGGTTCAAGACGATCAGCCGCTACTTCGCCTACCACGGCACCACGCTGGCGACCTTGGACGCCGGCGGGATGGGCGAGCGGAAGGCGAAGTTCGAGCCCTATTCAGGCGACTTCGTCCACGTCGCGCATCCGCATTGCTATCGTTGCCCGTTCGGCCTGGAATACCCGAGCTGCAACCTCGCCTGCGTCAAGAACATGGAAACCGCGATCCTGGGCGAGGGACCGGAAACGGTTGCCGCCATCCTGGTCGAACCGATCATGAGCGGCGTCGGCGTGGCCGTCCCGCCCGACGAGTACCTGCCGGAGGTCGAGAAGCTCTGCCGGAAATACGACATCCTTCTGCACGTTGATGAGGTGATCAACGGCTTCGGCCGCACCGGCAAGATGTTCGCGCACCAGCATTACGGCGTGAAGCCCGACATCATCGCGGTCGCCAAGGGTATTTCCAGCGCCTACATGCCGATCGCCGCGACGGTCGTGAAGAACAACGTCTTCGAAAGCTTCCTGGGCGAGGCTTCGGAAAACCGCCAGGTCGTGCAGGTCAACACCTATGGCGGCCATCCCGTGGCCGCCGCGGTCGCCGTCCGCAACATCGAAATCATGATGCAGGAGAAACTCGCCGATCGTTCGGCCGAGATGGGTGCCTATCTGATGGACGGGCTGCGCACCCTGATGCGCCATCCGCATGTCGGCGAAGTCCGCGGCAAGGGCCTGCTGATCGGCGTCGAGCTGGTCAAGGACCGGGCGAGCAAGGAACCCGTGAGCCCCACCCAGATCGGCGCCGTCGTCGATTTCTGCAAGGACAACGGCGTTATTCTCGGCCGGTCCAACGGCGGGCGAAAATATGGTGGTGTCATCACCATGTCGCCGCCGTTGGTCATTACCCGGGCCGAATGCGACCGTATCGTGGAAACCCTGGATCGGGCGCTGTCGAGCATCGACCTCGCCTGATGCCAGGGTGGCGCGGGAACCGTCCCGCGCCTATCCGCCCGCGGCGTGCGGGCTGAAGATCAACGTCGAGTGGAAGTTGAGAATGCCGCCATTGCCGCTGACCAGCACGAAATCGCTGTTCGGCACCTGGCGCGCCCCGCCCTGACCGCGCGCCTGGACCACCGCTTCCGACATCGGCGTGAACGACCACATATAATAGCCGGAAAGCTGGCCGCCGCCGGTATTGGTCGGCAAGGATCCGCCCGGCCCAAGCTTGCCGTCGGCGACGAAGGGTCCGCCCTCGCCCTTGGCGCAGAAGCCGTAATCCTCCAGCGTGACCAACACGGTGTACGTATAGCAGTCGTACAACTGGCAGGTGCCGATGTCGGCACGGGTGATGCCGGCCATGCGGAACGCGACATCGCCGGATTGTTTCGCACCGGTTTCCACCCCCGGATGACGCGCGGTGTTCAGATTATCGCCCGGCGCGCATTGGGCATAACCCAGCACATAGACCGGCTTCTGCCGCAAATCGCGCGCTCGTTCCGGTGACGTGACGATGATCGCGACCGCCCCGTTCGACACCAAACAGCAATCCAGCAGCCGCAACGGTTCGGCGATCCAGCGGGAGTTGTGATGATCCTCCATCGTCATTGGCGCCTTCATCTGCGCCCAAGGGCTCATTTGCGCCCATTTGCGTTGGCCGACCGCGATGGTCCCGAAATGATCCTCGGTCGTGCCGTATAGATGCATGTGCCGACGCGCTGCCATGGCGTAGCCCAGATTGGCGCCGAAATCACCGTAGGCGGCCTTCAGCCCGGTCATGCCGCCCAGCGGAAACCGATGCGGCCCGGAATAGGACTGGCCCGCGCCGCGCGAAGCGGTCAGCGGCGCATCGGCGTAGACCAGCACAATGGTTTTCGCGAGGCCTTCCCGGATCGCCATGCAGGCGTATTGCATCATGCTGCCGCCGGTGGAGCCATAGGCGCTCATGACATTCACGAGGCTCAGGTTCTCGAACCCCAACGTCATCTGCGCGCGCGGGTCCATGTCGTTCGGAATATTCGCGTTGATCAGCAGCCCGTCGACATCGCTTTTCTCAAGGCCGGCGTCTTCCAGCGCCAACGCGATCGCCTCGGCGGCGAAATCGACCGAGCGGCGGCCGTAGATCTTGCCCATCGGGGTGACACCCAGCCCGACGATGGCGCCTTTTGCCTGGTTCGGCATGATCGTTTCCTCTCGCTCTAACCGGCCACGGCGCGGAAGCGGGGGATGCTGACATTTTCCCCGGCGTCCTCGAACACGGCTTCCAGTTTCATTCCGACACGCAATTGTTCGTTTGGCGTGCCAACCACGTTCGCTATCATGCGCACGCCTTCATCCAGATCGATCTGCGAGACGTTGTAGGGCACATGGCTGGCAAAGCCCGGGTTCATGACCTGGTGCATGATGGCAAAGGTATACAGCGTGCCGCGACCGCTGGCCGCCCGCCATTCCAGCTTGGCGGCGAAGCAATGCGGGCAGCGCTCGCGCACCGGAAAGCTCCACATGCCGCAGGCGGTGCAATGTTGCAGCATGAGCTTGCCTTCGCGCGCGCCATCGAAGAACGGGGCACTGATCGCGTCGGGGATGGGAATGGGGCGGGTGATGGTCTGCGACATGGACGTTTTCTCCTTGCCGGGAAGCCTAGCCGCCCTGGACCGTTGATGACAAATTGAGTGGTCCGGCCGGACCACTCGACATCCATTGCTACCAGCGGGTATCCTCACCCAAGAGCATTGGAGAGGAAATGAGCATGAGCGTGGCATGGACCGAAACGGTCCGGGACATCGCCGGCACCAAGATGTTTATGAAGCGCGCCGGCAAGGGCCCTGTCGTCCTGGTGTTGCATCACGACATCGGCACGCCCGATCGCCTGGCCTTCTATGACGCCCTCGCGACGAAGTTCGACGTGATCGTCCCGCATCATCCCGGCTGGGGGAAGTCGGAGCGCGCCGAATGGTTGCGCAGCCCGCGCGACATGGCCGCCATGTATGCGTGGCTGCTGGCCGACCTGGGCATCAAGGACGCATCCCTGGTGGGCCTGGGCTTCGGTGGATGGATCGCCGCTGAAATGGCGAGCCTGGCACCGACCGACTATCGCCGGCTGGTCCTGGTGGGCGCGATGGGCATCAAGCCGCCCGAGGGCTACATCGCCGACCAGGCGTTGGTGTCCTACCTCGAATACCCGCAGGCCGGCTTCCATAATGAGGCAGCCTTCACGGCGGTCTATGGCGAAGTGTCGAGCGACCAGCTTGAACAATGGGACGTCTGCCGGGAAATGAGCTTCCGCACCGCCTGGAAGCCCTACATGTACAGCCAGACCCTACCCCATCTGTTGGGTGGCGTCCGGACCCCGGCTTTGGTCATCCACGGTGACGACGACCAAATCGTGCCGATCAGCGCCGCCCACGCGTACACGAAGGCGCTCCGTAGCGCGACGATGACAACCGTCGCCGCCTGCGGTCACTTCGCCGAAATGGATCAGCCCGAAGCCGTCGGCAAGCTGACCAGCGACTTCCTCGCGTCCTGAACAAGCAGATGACCCAATCAGGGAGACCCGACCGATGCATCTGATGTATTTCACCGAACAGCCGATGTCGGCCTATGACGCGAAAGCAGGGCTCGACTACGGCGCCACCGCGTTGATGTTCTCGAACTCGAACTTCAATTCGAATGAAGGTAGCCGCCTTTATAACGAGTATCTGGAACAATACGTCCTCGCCGAGGAAGTCGGCATCGACGGCATCATGCTGAATGAGCATCACAATGCGCCATTCTGCATGCAGGCGCGCGCGAATATGTTCGCCGCCATGCTCGCCGCCGTCACCAAAAAAGTCAAAATCGTCATGCTCGGCAATCCGTTGCCGCTGTGGGAAAACCCCGTGCAGCTCTCGGAAGAGCTGGCGATGATCGACATGGTCTCGAAGGGCCGGTTGGTGTCGGGCTTCGTCCGCGGTGGCGGGCAGGAGCAGTTGGCGAACGGCGTGAACCCCGCCTTCAACCGGGAACGCTTCCAGGAAGCGCATGACCTGATCATCAAGACCTGGACGCAGCCTGGCCCGTTCCGCTGGGAAGGCACGCATTACCAGCAGCGCGTCGTGAACCCCTGGGCCGTGCCGATGCAGAAGCCGCATCCGCGCATCTGGATCCCCGGCGTGATCAGCAAGGAAACGATCGTCTGGGCGGCGCAGAACGGCTACCCCTACATCGCGCTGAACACCCCGGTCGAACGTACCAACCAGATCTGGGACATCTACGACAAGGCGGCGGCCGAGGTCGGGTTGAAGGGCGGTCCTGAGTACCACGGCCTGCTCAAGCAGATCCACGTGGCCGAGACCGAGGAAAAGGCCATCGAAAACGCTCGGCAGTTCATGTGGATGCAGGGTGAGTTCACTGGCCTCGCCCATCCGGTCTGGAGCACGCCGGCCGGCTATGGCAGCCCGGAAAACCGTCGTGGCTTCGCCGAGTTCGCCACGGGCCGCGGCAAGAACCTGCGCTATCGGCCGAGCCTTGAGCAGCAGCTGAAGGATATGATGGTCATCGCCGGGACGCCGAAGCAGGTGATCGCGAAGCTGCGCGTCCTGCTGCAGGAAACCCGTCCGGGCATCCTGTCGTTCTGGGCGAACGACGGGAACGTGTCGCACGAGGACGCCAAGACCTGCATCCGTCTGCTGGGTCAGGAAGTGTTCCCCGCGGTGCGCGAGATGGCGAAGGAATTCGACCTCAAGAGCCCGTTCGAAACCAACCAGCCGGTCAGCGTCCGGTACGCGAACGGCGCGACCCCGATGGCGGCGGCCGCGGCGGAGTAATCACGCCAACGACGCGCGGCGGCTCCCTCGGGAGCCGCCGTTTTCGTTTCCGGCCCGGAAGCCCGGGCTTCCGCTACAAGCCCAGCATCATCTTGGCGATGATCTCGCGCTGCACCTCGCTCGTGCCACCGAAGATCGTATTGGCGCGTCCGTTCAGGTGATGCGGCACGATCGCCAGCGCGTCCTCATCCACCAGCGGTTCATGATTGAGCGCATAGAGCGGGCGCATCGGTTCCGCCGGCAAGGCATCCGCCCCCAGCACATCGACACCGATGCGGTTGACGGCCTGCTTGACCTCACTGATCCGCAGCTTCAGAAGCGACGCGATCGGCCCGGGGTTCTGGCCTGACTGCAGGCTGGACATCACCCGCAGCTCGGTCATTTCAAGTGCATCGATATCGATGTCGATTTCACTGAACCTGGCGTTCAGCAGGGGATCGTTGGTGCTGCGCCGACCGATGGCGCGCAGCTTGTCGAGGGAAACGCGCAGGCGGGCGGCGGCCATGCCCGCGCCGCGTTCGAACTCCAGCAGATACTTGCCATAGGACCAGCCCTGGCCTTCCTCCCCCACGCGGTTCGCGATCGGCACGCGCACGTCGTCGAAGAAGACCTGATTGACCTCGTGATCGCCGCCCATGGTGCGGATCGGGCGGACGCTGATGCCCGGTGACTTCATATCGATCAACAGGAACGAGATTCCATCCTGCTTGCGCTTGCCCTGTTCCGTGCGCACCAGCGCGAACATGCGATCGGCGAAATGCGCCTGGGTGGTCCAGATTTTCGATCCGTTGACGATATAGTCATCGCCATCGCGCACCGCGCGGGTTGTCAGCGAAGCCAGATCCGAACCGGCCCCTGGCTCGGAATAGCCCTGGCACCACAGGTCTTCGCCCGACAAAATCCGGGGCAGGTAGAAGGCCTTCTGTTCGGGGGAGCCAAATCCGATCAGGACCGGCCCCACCATGCGGATGCTCAACGGCGCCAAGGGCGGCGCGCCGGCGCGGGCGCATTCCGTTTCGAAGATATATTGTTGCGCCGGCGTCCAGCCCGGCCCGCCATTTTCCTTCGGCCATAGCGGCGCCACCCAGCCCTTGGTCGCGAGCGCGCGGTGCCAGGGGCCGGAAACATCCGGCTCCGCGATGAACGAAGGCGTCAGCGCCCAGGCGCGCCTTATGTCCTCCGTCAGATGTGACGCGATGAAATCGCGGACTTCCGCCTGGAATGCTTGTTCGTCGGCCGAGAATGACAGGTCCATGATAGGCCTCTTGGCAAGGGTTCAGGCGGCGTCGCGGAGCGTGCCGTAGCGCGCCAGATGCCAGGGCGGCGTGCCATGGGATGCCTCAAAGACCATGAGACGCTTGAAGTAGGCGCCGATGTCGAGTTCGTCGGTCACGCCCATGGCCCCGTGCAACTGCACGGCCTGTTCGGATACGAAACGGGCGGCTGCGGCGATCTTGACCTTTGCGCCGGATGCGGCCCGTCCGCGCTGCGCCGGTGTGCTGGCGTCATCGGCGCGAATGGAAGCGGCCAGGGCGATGGAGCGCGCTTCCTCGATCCGCACGGCCATATCGACCATCCGGTGCTTCAGGACCTGGTTCGCGGCCAAGGGCTGGCCGAACTGGACGCGTGTTTTCGTATAGGCAATCGTCTTGTCCAGCAGCACCTGCATGGCGCCGATCGCATCCGCCGCCAGCGCGCTTGTCGCGCGATCGATGGCGGCCTCGATGGCTGGGGTCTGGTCTTCGTCACCGCCGATCCGGTCGGCGTCCGCAACGTGCACGCCATCAAGCACGACATTGGCCGCGCGCCGGCCGTCGAGGATCGGAAACGGGGTGATGGTCATCCCGGGGGCGTCGGGCCTCACCAGGAACACGCCCAGCGCGTCCGCGCCAACGCGAGCCGTGATCAGCAGCCGATCCGCCATCGGTGCGTCGAACACGATGCTCTTGCGTCCGTCCAGGCGCCATTCGTTGCCAGTCCGTACCGCGCTCGTCGAGACCTGACCATAGACATGCCGGCCCTGCGGTTCGTTATGGCCGAACGCGAGGATCGACCGGCCAGCAATGATCTCGGGGATGATGGCGGCGCGTTGCGCGGCGTTGCCGACCGCGGCGATCAGGCCGCCGCACAGCACGACCGTCGAAACGTAAGGCTCCATCACCAGGGATGCGCCGAGGGTCTCGGTCAGCAGGGCGATATCGACCGCGCTGCCATCCAGGCCGCCATGGAGCGCGGGGAAGGGAAGGCCAAGCCAGCCGAGGTCGGCGAAGGCGCGCCAGAGTTCGGGACTGTAGCCTTCCGAGCTGGCCTCAATCCGACGGCGGACGTCGAACGGATAACGATCCTTCAGAAACCGTTCTGCACTTTCCTTCAGTGCCCGTTGTTCGGCCGTATAGCTTAAATCCATCGACGCACTCTCCCTGGACGGACCGATGTTGGCACGCTCCGTCGCGGGGCGGCCGGCTGCTGGCCGATCATCCCTGTCGTCAGGGCGGTGGCCATGCAGCCTGGGCAAACACCAGCGCCCCGAGGTTACTGGTTCAGGCCGTCCGGTCAACCGGGGCGACAATGACATCGACTCCCGCGCCGAGGCATGCTTGATGCGGGATGAATGGCCGTCGGTCAGCAATGCCCGATCGGGAGCGGCGAAGGGGCGGAACATGAAGGAAAAAGTCGACGTTCTGATCATCGGCTCCGGCGCATCCGGCGCCGCTGTGGCCTGGAGTCTGGCCGAGACGAAGATGCGCATCCTGTGCCTGGAACAGGGCGACTGGATGAAGCAGTCCGACTATCCGACCAACGGGCGCGATTACGAGGCGCGGGTGTTCAGCGACTACGCCACCAGCCCGAATGTTCGCAAACGGCCGAGCGACTATCCGATCAATGATGACGGGTCGCCGATCAAGGTGGTGAACTTCAACGCCGTTGGCGGCTCGACCGTGATGTACACGGCGCATTATCCGCGGATGCATCCCTCCGACTTCAAGGTGCGCTCCCTGGACGGCATCGCGGATGACTGGCCGATCGACTACGCGACGCTGGAGCCGTTCTTTGCCGAGAACGATCGCATGACCGGTGTTGCGGGCCTCGCCGGTGATCCCGCCTATCCGGCGCATTCCCCGCCAATGCCGCCGCTGCCCTTGGGCAAGTCCGGCACGAAGATCGCCAAGACGATGAACGGTCTCGGCTGGCACTGGTGGCCGTCCGACAGCGCGGTCGCCACGACGGAGTATGATGGGCGCGCGCCCTGCATCAACCTCGGCCATTGCACGCCGGCCTGCGCGCAGGGGGCTAAGGCCAGCACCGACATTACCTATTGGCCGCATGCCATCCGCGCGGGCGTGGAACTCCGCACCAATTGCCGCGTGCGGGAAATCGTCACCGGTCCCGACGGCATGGCGACCGGCGTGATCTATTACGATGGCGATGGGAAGGAACAGTTCCAGCCGGCCGAGGTCGTCATCCTTGCCGCCAACGGCGTCGGCACCGCTCGGCTGTTGTTGAATTCGAAGTCCGCGCGCTTCCCGAATGGCCTGGCCAATTCCAGCGGCCTGGTGGGCAAGAATCTGATGTTCCATCCCTGGGCGCATGTCGCCGGCTATGTTGATGAGCCGATGGACGGGCATCGCGGTCCGCCGCTGTGCCTCTGGAGCCAGGAGTTCTACGAGACCAACCGGTCCCGCGGCTTCCTGCGCGGGTTCAACTTCCAGTTCACCCGCACCATCGGGGTCGCCACCGAGGCGGTGAACGCCGAGGCCAACGGCCTGCTGCCATGGGGCGAAAACCATCACGACATTTTCCGCGGCATGGTCGGTCATCGCATGCAGGTCGGCATCTGCACCGAGGATCTGCCCGAGGAACACAATCGGGTCACCCTCGATCCGGTTCTAAAGGACAGCCACGGTATCCCAGCGCCAAGGATCAACTACACGATCGGTGAGAACACCAGCCGGATGCTCGACTTCGCGCTCGCGCGCGGCAGGGACATCCTGACCGCCGCTGGGGCGCGGAGCATTCATGAAGTCCGCCCGGTCGTTTATGGCGGCTGGCACCTTCTGGGCACCGCGCGCATGGGCACCGATCCCGCGCGGTCGGTGGTGAACCCATGGGGACGCACGCACGACGTGAAGAACCTTTTCATCGTCGATGGCAGCATCTTCGTGACATCCGGCGGCGTGAACCCGACCTCCACCATCCAGGCCTTGGCGCTGTACATTGCCGACAGCATCAAGCAGCGTCTGGCAACCTTGTTCGATTGAGGCCGACATGAGCGAGACCCTGACCGAGGCCGAGATCGCCGACCTGCGCTGCCTGGCCGGCATGATCGTCCCGCAGAGCGCGAAATACGATGTGCCGGGCGCTGATGACGAAAGGATCCTGGCGGATATCGTGGCCAGTGTCGGACGCGACGCCGACCACGTACATGCCGCTCTGGCGATGCTGCGCACGCTGGCCGAGGGGCCGTTCGCGGCACTGGATGCCACGCGCCGAATCGACGTGGCCGCTCGGCTGCGCGCCGAGGGAGGTGCCGCCATCCGCGTGCTCACCCGGATCGTCCTGCTCTGCTACTACCGTGACGATCGGGTGATGTTGTCGCTTGGCCTGGACCCGCGGCCGCCATTTCCGCAGGGGTATATTGTCGAACAGGGTGATTGGTCGCTGCTCGACCCCGTGCGGGCGCGCAAACCCTTCTGGCGGCCCGTGTCCTAGGCAGGCTTCTTGCGTCGCGCCTTGGCCGTCGCCATCCCCTCGTCCCGCGCGGCGGTCGCCAACTTGTCGGCGCGTTCGTTCAGCGGGATGCCGACATGGCTGCGGACCCAGTGCCACTCGATCTGGTGGATCTTGCAGACATCCAGGATGCGCTGCCACAGGTCCATGTTCTTGACCGGATCACCTGACGCGCTGCGCCAGTTCTTCCTCACCCAGCCCTGGTGCCAGCGGGTGATGCCGTTCTTCAGGTATTCGCTGTCGGTGTAGATACGGACCTGGCAGGGGCGCTTCAACGCCTCCAGCGCCGTCGCGGCGGCGGTCAGTTCCATGCGGTTGTTGGTGGTTTCGAGTTCGAAACCGGAGATCTCCCGCTCCACATCGCGGAAGATCATGATCGCGGCCCAGCCGCCCGGCCCGGGATTGGGCTTGCAGCCGCCATCGGTCCAGATATCCACCACCTGGGCCGGGTCGGGCGGCATCATGATCGTGACGTCGTTAGAGGCCATAGGCGTGCTCATCCCGCGCGGCCAGATGGAACCGCAGACGCCGCAGATACTCCAGCGGGTCCTTGCGCGTGACCAGGGCGCCGGGCGGTGTGTTCAACCAATCATATAGCCGTGTGAGCAGGAAGCGGAGCGCCGCCCCCTGGCACAGCACCGGCAAAGCGGCGCGTTCGGCGGCCGAGAGCGGGCGCACCGCGTTGTAGGCCGAGAGCAGCGCCCGCGCCTTGGTCACGTTGAAGGCGAAATCCGCCTCGAAGCACCAGGCATTCAGGCAGATGGCCACGTCGTATGCCAGCAGGTCGGTGGCCGCGAAGAAGAAGTCGATCAGACCGGACAGATGGCTGTCGAGGAAGAACACATTGTCGGGGAACAGGTCGGCATGAATGTGCCCGACCGGCAGATTGGCCGGCCAGGCGGCGAGGATACCCCCCAGCGCGCGATCCAGATCGGGGATCAGCCCCGCCTGCACCTCATTCCCGCGCGCGCGGGACCGTTCGAGCAGCGGCGCCCAGCCATCCGGCCCCAGCGCGTTGCGCCGCGTCGGCGCGAAGTCGGCGCCCGCCAGATGCAGGGTGGCCAAGGCGGCGCCGACAGGGCCGCAATGTTCCTGCCGCACGCGGCGTGGCCAGACGCCAGGCAGGAAGGTGGTGATCGCGGCGTGGCGGCCGGCGAGATGTCGCAGCGCCGTCCCGTCCCGCCCACGCACCGGCTGCGGGCACACGACGCCACGCGCAGCCAGATGCTCCATCAAGCCGAGGAACCAGGGCAGGTCGGCCGGATCAACCCGGCGTTCATACAACGTAAGGATGTAGTCGTTCGACGTGGTGCGGAGCGCGTAGTTGGAGTTCTCCACGCCCTCGGCGATGCCGCGGAACGCCACCATCGTGCCGATGTCGTACTCGGTCAGGAAGGCCGCGAGCGCGTCATCCGTGACTTCGGTATAGACCGCCATGGGCCGGGGTCAGGCCGGCACCATCAATGCGTCCAGTTTTCGTGCCGGCTGAAGGAGAAATTGTCGGCATAGGCTTTGGGCTTCACGCGGCGGTTCTGCGCCAGCTCCACCTCGTATTCCAAGCCGGCGCGCTGGGCATAGGCCTCGGCCTCCTCCCGCGACTCGAAGGTCAGCTTGACCTGGGGCTGCGTGTCGCCCCCGCCGATCCAACCCATCAGGGGGTCGGCCTGCTTGCGGGAGGTGTTGAGGAACTCCAGAACCCACTGGTGAGTCTTACCCCAGCCGGACTGCATGGCGTTCTTCGGCGGCTGGTAGATGCGGGCCCGCATTGATCGACTCTCCGTGTTCAAATGGTCGGGGCGGCGGGACTCGAACCCACGACCTCCTGTACCCAAAACAGGCGCGCTACCAGGCTGCGCCACGCCCCGACGACCTGGGCGGAACCTATGGGGCGCGGGGCGCGGAGGCAAGCGGGAAAGGAAGGGCCGACCTTCCTCAGCACCCGCGCTGGCCCCTATAATCAGCCGGCGGCAAACGGGAGGACAACATGAGCAGCGCCTATCTGCACGGGCTCGACAAGAACCAGGCGAACCACGCGGCTCTGACGCCCCTGACGTTCATCGAGCGCGCGGCGTACGTCTACCCGGACAAGCCGTCCGTCATTCATGGCGACCAGCGGTTCACCTGGTCGCAGACCTATGCGCGCTGCCGGCGCCTGGCCTCGGCCCTGACCCGGCGAGGCATCGGCAAGAACGACACCGTCGCCGCCATGCTGCCCAACACGCCGCCGATGTATGAGGCGCATTTCGGAATACCGATGGCCGGCGCCGTGCTGAACGCGCTGAACACGCGCCTGGATGCCGAGACGATCGCCTTCATGCTGAAGCATGGGGAGGCGAAGGTGCTGATCACCGATCGCGAATACGCGCCCATCATCGAAAAGGCCCTGGCGCTGCTGGAATCGCCGCCGCTGGTCATCGACGTGGACGATCCGCTGGTGCCCGAGGGGAAGCTGCTGGGGGAGATGACCTACGAGTCGTTCCTCGACCAGGGTGATCCCGATTTCGACTGGCAGCCCCCGGCGGATGAATGGGACGCGATCGCGCTGAACTATACATCCGGCACGACGGGCGATCCCAAGGGCGTCGTCTACCACCACCGAGGCGCACATCTGAACGCGGTGTCGAACATCCTGAACTGGGCCATGCCGCACCACGCGATCTATCTGTGGACGCTGCCGATGTTCCACTGCAACGGCTGGTGCTTCCCCTGGACCGTCGCCGAACGGGCGGGCGTGAACGTGTGCCTGCGCCGGGTGGAGGCGAAGGCCGCCTGGGATGCCATCCGCGACCACGGCGTGACCCATATGTGCGGTGCCCCGATCGTCTATTCCATGCTGATCAACGCCCCGGCCGAAATGCAGGTGAAGCTGATCCGCACCATCGCCGGCCAGGTCGCTGGTGCCTCACCGCCCGCGGCGATCATCGAGGGGACGGAGCGGGTCGGCATCGAACTGACCCATGTCTATGGCCTGACCGAGGTCTATGGGCCGGCCTCCGTCTGCTCCAAGCATGAGGCCTGGGCCGACCTGCCGATCGACCGCCGAGCCGAACGCAACGGGCGGCAGGGGGTGCGCACGCCCTTGCAGGACTCGATGGTCGTGCTGGACCCGGAGACGATGCAGCCCGTGCCCTGGGACGGCGAAACGATGGGCGAGATCATGTTCCGCGGGAACATCACCATGAAGGGCTACCTGAAGAACCAAGCCGCGACCGACAAGACCTTCGCGGGTGGCTGGTTCCATACCGGCGACCTCGCGGTGATGTATCCCGATGGCTATGCGAAGATCCGCGATCGCTCGAAGGACATCATCATCTCGGGCGGGGAGAACATCTCCTCGATCGAGGTGGAGGAGGCGCTATACCGCCACCCGTCGGTGTTGAGCGCGGCGGTCGTGGCGCAACCGGACGAGAAATGGGGAGAGACCCCCTGTGCCTTCGTCGAGCTGAAGCCAGGCGCCAACCTGACGGCCGAGGAACTGCGGTTGTTCTGCCGGGAGCACCTGGCGGGCTACAAAGTGCCCCGGAATTTCATCTTCCAGGAGATCCCGAAGACCTCGACCGGCAAAATCCAGAAATTCGCGCTGCGCGAGATCGCGAAGTCCGCGAGCGCGATTCAATAGGGAGGAATACGACGATGGCCAAAGCCTTGCTGATCGTTCCGGCCAACAACACCACGATGGAAGCCGAGATGAACGCGCTGTGCCCCGATCTGGCGCCCTTCATGGTCGCCCGGGTCAAGCGGCCGGCGCGCACGCTGACGGTGGATGACCTGCCCGACTATCGCCGCTCTACGCTGGAGGCGATCGAGCCATTCCTGGCCGAGAAGCCCGACCTGGTCGTCTATGGCTGCACCGCGGCGGGGTTCCTCGGCGGGCCGGAGGGCAATGGCATGATGGTCGACGCCCTGCGCGAGCGCACCGGGGCCGTTGTCGTCTCCACCGCCGGGGCGATGGAGGAGGTGCTGGCGGAGGAAGGCGTGTCACAGACCGCCGTCGTCACGCCCTATCTGACGGCGGTGAATGACGGGCTGCGCGCCTATTTGGATCACGCCGGCGTGGCGGTCGAGGTGCTGGACAGCTTCTTCTGCGAAACCGTCGCCGCCTTGGGTGAGATCACCGAGGACCAGGTGCGGGAGAAGGCGCTGGCCACGGTCACCGACCGCAGCCGGTCGTTGTTCATCGCCTGCTCCCAGTTGCCGACGCTGAATTTGATGCCGGAACTGCGGGAGCGGTTGGGTATTCCGGTCTGGTCATCGATCCAGGCGACGGCCTGGGCGGCGGACCGCGCGTTGGCGCGGGACACGGTCTAGGCGTCCGGGTTCCCAAACGAAAACCGCCGCCCTGAGGAACCAGGGCGGCGGTTTTTTTGTGTCCCGGAGAGGGAAGGGGGTCAGATGACCCCGTTCGTCCGCAGCACCGACCAGAGGCCGTTGGCGTCGTTGGTCACCATCGTGGCGCCGGAGCCCCAGCCGATCTTCGTGCCGTCGGCCGAGGTGATCAGCCGGTCCTCATTGAACGCCTGGAGCGCGTTCTTGATTTCCTCACCGTCGGCGGTGAAGTCGCTGATGCCCATGCTCTTGTCCTCAAACCAAGCCTTCTTGCTGGTGGAGAGGGCGGAGGAGGTGAAGGCACCGGAGTAGGTATTGAAGTCGATCGTGCCGGAAGAGCCGGCTTCCAGCACGCCCGCGGAACCAACCCGGTCCACGTCGCCGCTGCTGCCGTCGCTGTAGACGAACACGCCGTCGCCCTTGAGCCACTGCACTGCCTTGCTGATCAGGTCGGCGCCGACCGTCATCCCACCGGCCGCTTCCTTGCCGTTGTTGATGTTGAGCTGCGTCGCCAGCGCGTGGCGCATCAGGATCTGGCGACCGTCATTGGCGGAGTCGCTGGAGCTGATGATCTTCTGCGCCGCGGCAAGGCCAACGAACAGGGTTGTTTCCCCGCCATCGGTGACGCCGTTCGCGTTCGAGTCACCCAGCAGAACACCGACCGCGCCGCCGGGGCCCGACTTGCCCTGGTTCGGTAGGGCCCGGATCACGTCGGTGCTGGTGAGCGTTCCGGCGTTGACCAGATTGGCATAGGTCGTGTCCGAGACGCCGTCCCAGGCCTTGAGGTGCTGCGACCAGAAGCCCGGCGTCAGACCTTCCATGCGATCGCCGCCGGTGGCGGGGTCGCAAGGGTCGCAGGGATTGCACGGGTCGTAGCAGTTGCCGCCGGTTGACGAGGCATACATGCCCGCGTCGACGCTGGTGTCGTTCTCACCCGCGCTCAGGGCGATCACGCCGCTGAGGCGCGTCGAAGTGCTGGCGTCGGAGTCCTTGGTGTCATCCGTGCCCTGGTTCGCGGCGCTGAGCTGATAGCCCGACTTGGTGCCGAAATAGACCTGGTAGTTGCCCGCGGCGAGGTTGGAGAAGAGGTAGGCGCCGCTGGAGTTCGTGGTGGTCGTGGCCAGGACCGACGTGCCGGCGCTGTTCATCAGCTTCACGGTCACGCCGCTGATGCCATTCTCACCGGAGTCCTGCTTGCCGTCCTTGTCGGTGTCGCACCACACGACATTGCCGATCGACCCAGTGGCCGGCGGCGGCGGGGGCGGCGGGCAGTATTCCACCATGCCGGCGTCGATGGAGACTTCGTTCT
>CAMCDA010000050.1 GCA_945873195.1 Asaia bogorensis | reverse complement strand
TAGTTCAATCAGAAGAGCTTCAAGATCCGGACGGCTCAGCGCGGAAAGGGCGGGCGGCGGCGGCACATGATGCAGAGAGTCCACGACGCCGAATCGGTGCAAGAGAAAAATGCGGCGGTGCCCGTGGTTTTGCCCCTATTACCTTTGGTTCAAACAGGGACCAGGGTATTGTCCCATTGTTCGATAACATAACGACACTTGCCGCTGGCCCGACGGCCGCCTATGCACGTTCCTGATTGTCAGTCGGCTTCAATGGCCGCAGACCGTGGGGGAATGACATTGCAGCGCAGCGGACCAAACCGGCCATTCTCGCGCCAGCCGAGGCCCAGCCTGTGTGCGGGGTCACACATGACCCCTTCCGTCCCGCCCTATGCTCGCCTGACATCACCCCGGCCGAGGCAAATCCGCCCCAGCCGACCGACCGTATTCACCGGACACTGGATTACACCATGAAGACCGGCCGCCGCTCCAAGCGCTCCTCCTTCAAGCCTTCCATCGGAAAGATGCTCCGGCGCTTCTCCGGTTGGGGGAGCCAGCCGGCACAACCGAAATCCGGGGGCGCGAAAGCGCCGGATAAGCCGCGCCGTCAGGGCTTCGGCTTGGAGGCGATGGAGCCGCGGGTCCTGATGTCCGCCGACATCTCTTACCTTTCGCTCGTCACCGACATGACCGTGAAGGCCGAGGCATCGGTCGGAAAGTACTTTGTCAACCTTTATGAGACAGGCAATCCCGGCAACAAGGTCGGCGGGATTGAGCTGACCGCCGCCGATCACGTCACGGTGAACATCGCCCGCTCGGGTGGTGATCCCCTGGGCGCGGTGTTCGGCGATACGCTTCGGTTCGACCTCGATACGCTGTCCAGCATCAAGGATTTCGTCAACGCGAATGGCGGCCTGCTGACCCTGGACTTCAAGGGTGGGCCGGAGCTGATCGCCGACGACCATGTGTTCGTGACCGGCACGGGCGGCGCCTCGGTCGCCTATGGCCTGACCCTGACGGCGGATTCGGACATCACGATCGGCGCGGCCAAGACCTTCACCGGCGCCCTGACCATCCAGTCCGATGAACTCGTGACCGGCAACGCATCAACCGACCTCAAGGCGTCGGCGCTGACCGTGAAGGCGGACGCGATCAAGGACGGCGGGATCATCGGCACCGGGTTCTTCGCCGACGCCCAGGCCGGCATCGTGCTGACCAACGCCAAGCTGACCGCCACGTCCACGCTGACGATCGACGCGCATGGCAAGGCCACCGCCGACGATGACGGCACCAAGCTGTCCGCCGTGACCGGGTCGATCCTGACAAGCAATTCCGAGGCGAAGATCACGATCAACGGCACCAGCCAGTTGGCCGCCGCGAATGTGAACATCGTTGCCTTGGTCGAGGGTGACCTGAAGGCCAAGGCCGACAAGAATACCGTCAAGCTGGTCGTCGTGCAGGGCAGCGCGGATCCGTCGATCAACATCGGCGGGTCGGCCAAGGTCACCGCGACGAACAAGCTGACGGTCACCGCCGATTCGAACATCAAGATCACGACCTCGGCGTCCCCCGATCCCAGCGCCACCAACGCCAAGTTCGATGCCGCGGTGCTCAGCACCACATATGAGAGCGGCGCGACGGTGCTGATCAGCGGCACCGCGCAACTGACCGCCACGAGTTCGGCCAAGCTTGCGGCTACCAGCAAGATCGTCACCTCGGCCAAGGCCGACGCCAATGTCGTGGGCGCCGCTGGCGCCGCGGTGGCTGTCACGGTGGTCTATGGCGACACCACGGCCGCGGTCGATGGCGCGAAAGTGACCGCCAACGGGTTCACCCTGTCGGCCAGCTCGGACCGCGCCCTTACCACGCTCGCGAAGTCGGCCCCGGGCGGGTCCGATTCGAACGGTGGCAAGAACAAGAGCGAGTCGACGCTCTCCGACAACAAGGCCTCGACCAGCAGCGGCAATATCACCATCGCCGGCGCGATCGCGGTCAGCACGGATACCGGCACGACCTCGGCGTTCCTGAACAACGCGACCATCGATGCCAAGGCGGGGGCCGCAAAGGTCAATGCCTCGGCGATCGATGTCGTCACCGTGACGGCGGACGGCCAGTTCACCGGCGGCGCCGCGACGGGCGTGGGCGTGGGTGTCTCCATCGGCGTCGCCAGCCGCAGCAACCTTGCCTATATATCTGGCGTGACCAACGTCACCGCCAGTTCCCTGGCGGTTGAGGTCCTGGCGCCATCGGGCAGCAGCTTCACCGCCGATTCGGTGGCGGGCATCGGCAAGTCGTCCAAGGTCGGTGTTGCCGGCTCGGTCGCGATCAACGTGTCGGTGATCGAGAACAAGGCCTATCTCGCCGGCGGCGCAACGCTGACCCTTACCGGCAATCCGGGCGTGACCTTCGGCGCGCATAGCGACATCTCCCACGCGACGCGGGCCTTGCCGTCGGCCAAGGGCAATGTTGATCCGTCCAAGGTCGGCATCGGCGCATCGGTCGCCTTGACCTATGAGGAAATCGCCACCAGCGCGACGATCGACAATCTGGCGACATTGGTTGGCGCGAACGCGCTCAGCCTGGTCGCCGACGCCGACCTCGACACCGCGACCGAGGCGAAAAGCGGGTCCAAGGGCCCCACCGCGATCACCCCCGTCGTCGCCATAACCATCGCCAACAACGATGTCGTCGCCCAGCTCGGCACCGGCGGACTGCTGCAGATCGGCGGTAATTTCGAGGCCAAGGCCGAACTCGCCAACAACGTCGCCACGACGGCCGAGGGCGATACCCAGTCCGGCAACACCGGGGTCGGTATTTCCGTTGCCCTGTCGGTTGTGAACGACAACGCCGTGGCAACGACCGGGCGCGACCTGACGACGCTCGCGGGCACCGCGGCGTTCCTCTCCACCGTGATCTCCGGCAGCCATTCAACCGCGCGGGCCTCGGTCGCCGGTGGGCAGGAAGACGATGGCTCGGGCACGCAGGAAGTCGACAAGCAGTCCAGCGGCGAACAGGATTTCGGCGCGAAAACGGCCAACGACCAGACCAAGAAGGCCAATCCCGGCGGCAGCACCAAGGGCACGCAGGGATCGACGGCACCGTCGTCCTCGACGTCCGGCGGGGCGGTCAGCGTCGCGGGCGCCGTGGCGATCAATATCGAGCGGGCGAACTCCAAGGCTTTCATCGGCAATGGCCGCATCATTACCTCGACCGGCGTGCTGACCCTGAAGTCGGCCGCGAACGTCGATGGCAGCGCGGTCGCCGATGGCAAGGCCGTGATTGGCTACAAGGAATTCAATCCGGCCGGCACGGTCGATACAACAGCCGAAACGATCAACCTTGGCACGTCCAGCGGTCTGTCGACCGGTGACAAGGTGACCTACAACCGCGGTGACACGGGCACCGACATCAAGGGCCTGAAGACCGGCAGCTCGTATTTCGTGCGCGACACGGGCAGCGGCAAGTTCACGCTGTACGACACGAAGGATCACGCCAACTCGGGTGGCGCGACCGGACGGATCGACCTGCAGGACAAGGGCACCGGCGCCAAGCACGCGTTCAAGGGCGCGGGCGCCGGCGGCACGGGCGTTGGCGTGGCGGTCACCGTCAATTACGCTGATGTTACCAACCTGGCGTATATCGGCACGTCGACGATCGACGCGGGTGGCCTCGACATGCAGGCGACGGTCGCGGACCGCACGCTGTTGTTCAACCCAGCGAGCAAGGTCAATACCACATCCGAAACGATTGACGTTGGCCAGTCAGGCCTGCGGACGGGCGACGCGGTTATCTATGACAACGGTCCGGGCGGCACCGACATCGGCGGCCTGACGGATGGCGAGACCTATTACGTCAGTGTGCAGGGCGACGGAAAGCTCAAGCTCTATGCGACGCGGGAAGACGCGGTCGCCGCTGGCAGCGCTGGCCTGGTTAACCTCAGCAGCAAGGGCGTCGGCGCCAGCCATAGCCTGATCGATCGGAACCACGCGTTTGGCGCCTGGTCGCTGTCCGGCGCGGGTGGCGGCAGCACGGGGGTTGCGGGTTCACTCGCGCTCAATCTGGGCTTTACCGATACGCAAGCGCAATTGGGCTACCAGGGGACAACACCGACCGTCGGCCTGAAGGGCGGCGGCGACGTCACGTTGAAGGCCGCGAGCGCCGTTACCAACGTTGCCAGTGCGCTACCGTTCGATGGCGGCGGCAACGGCACCAGCGTGGGTGTCGGCATATCGGTGGCCGTGGATTATGGCCAGAACACAACACTGGCGCAGATCGGCAACAGCGTCGTCATCACAGGCGCTGGCAAGCTGACGCTGGATGCCAGCACGACGCAGGACATGGTGTCGGTGGCAACCTCGGGCGCCAAGGGCTCCACCGGTGTGACGCCCGTGGTGGCAATCGCCATTTCCGTGAACGAAACCCATGCCACGATCGGCACGGGCGCCCTGTTGACGACGACGGGCAACATCGCGGTCACCGCGTCCTTGCAAGATACGGTTTGGAACTCCGCCAAGGGCGACACTGAATCGAACAGCACGGGCGTCGGCATCGCGGTCACGGTCAATGTCGTCAACGACAAGGTCAGCGCCACCACGAACCGTGATCTTAAGGCGACCGCGGGCGCCGTCACCTTCAGTTCCAGCGCGACCGTTGCCAGCCATTCCAACGCGCACGCGAGCGCGGCGGGTGGAGAACAAGATGATGGCAGCGGTAGTCATGAGACCAAGGACAGCCAGTCGGTCGACAACACCGCCAACAAGGAAGCCAACTACGGCAACAAGACCGCCAAGTCGGCCGATGCCTCGGCGACCGGCACGGGCGGCGCGTCCAGCGATAAAAGCTCCACGTCCAATGGTTCGGTGAGTGTCGCCGCCGCGGTTGCCATCAACATCGTCAACGTAACGACGATGGCGTTCATCCCGGACAACCGGAGCGTGACCGCATCCGGCATGATCACCGTCAAGTCGGCGGCGAACATGGATGCGATTTCCACCGCCAACGGCAGCGCCTCCACCACCGATGGCGGGGTAGGCGTCGGCGCGGCGGTTGCCGTCAATGTCGGGAACCTGACCAATCGCGCCTTTATCGGCAACAATACGCTGATCTCGGGTGGCGGCCTTGATATCCAGGCCGGGATGACGACGCGGGAACACGACATCACCGCCGACAGCGCACCGATTGTGGATACGGCCGCCGATACGCTCTTCCTCGGCGTGGGGTCGGATCTGAAGACCGGCGACAAGGTCACCTACAAGAAGGGCGCGGGCGGGAACACCGTTATTGGCGGTCTCACCAGCGGCAATGATTATTACATCGCCGTGAAGGATGGCGGCAAGGTCCAGCTTTATGACACCGAGGCGAATGCCAAGGCTGGCGGCTCCACCGGGCGTGTGGACCTGACCGCCGGCGCCACCGGTACTGACCATGAGTTCACCTTCGGCATTTTCGGCCTGACCGGATCGGCCAAGTTCAACCCCGCCTCGACGGTGCGCTTCCTCGACATGGGCGGCGAAACCGGCCTGCGGACCGGTGACGCGAGGGTGTATGAGGCCGGCGCCGGCGCCATGGGCGGCCTGGTCGATGGCAACACGTACTACATGATCGAGGTGACGCCTGGCGTTTACCAGCTTGCCGCGACCCGGGCGGATGCGGTCGCGGGCAAGGCCATCAACATCACCAGCGCCGGCGGTGCCGGACAAAAGCTCATCGATACCACGCATACAAGCCGAGCGGACGCGACGTCTGGGGGCGGCGGCGGTGATGTGGGGGTGGCTGGGTCTGTTTCCGTGAACAGCGTCAGCAACACGACCGAGGCGCAGATCGGCCGTGGCGGCAAGGCGGGCATCACGATCACCGGCGCCGGCAACGTCACCGTCGCGGCGGCCAGCACCAGCGCGGGCACGTCGGTCGCGCTGCCGTCGAATGGCGGAGCGCAGGGCAAGGATGTCGGCGTTGGCGCGTCGGTCGCGGTCAATGTCCTGACAAATGTCACGACAGCCGAAATTACGAACGCAACGACCTTGGCCGGGGCGATCGGGTCCCTGTCGGTCACGGCGACATCCGTCGCCACCGGGGTCACGCGTGGCGAGAATGGCGCGGCGTCCGAGGATGTCGCGGTCGGTGTGGGCGTCGCGGTCGCGGTCCTGAAGGACACCACGACAGCGCGTATCGGCACAGGCACGGGGACCATCGCGGGATCGGGCGACGTCAACGTGCGCGCCTCGCATGTTGGTGATTTTGTAACTGTCACCGACGCCAAGGCCGCCGGCAAAAGCGTGGGCGTCGGCGCTTCCGTTTCGGTTGGCGTCGTGACGCAGAACGTGACGGCCGAGGTCGCGCGCAATGTCAGCACCAGCGGCGGCGTGCTGAACGTTCAGGCCATTTCAACCATTGTCAATGAAACCAAGGCGGTCGCCAGTTCCAGCGGCACGTCCAAGGACGATTCAAACCAGAACAGCAAAAGCGGCAAAAGCGGCACCGATGGCCAGGCCGACAAGCAGGTCAACGACAACAAGAACACCCAGGGCCAGGACATGTCGTCCGCCTCGGCGTCGAAAGGCACCAGCGACGCCAGCGGCAAGAACAGCGGAGAAGGCGGCGGCGGCTCCAGCGGCGTGAGCGTCGCGGCCTCGGTCGCGGTCAGCGTCCTGACGGCGAATGTCACAGCCAAGGTCACGAATGGCGCCGATCTGACGGCCACCACCAAGGCGTTGTCGGTCAAGAGCTCGTTGGAACTCGACTCTTCGGCCAAGGCAATCGGCGCATCGTTGGGTATGGACAACGACGTCAATATTGGCGCGGGCGTGTCCGTCAGCGTTGTCAACGCGACCAACAAGGCGCTGATCGGGTCTGGGTCCATCATCACCGGCAGCGGAGTCACGCTGGCCGCTGAAACCCCTGCCAGCAAGACCAGCAACCTCGTGGCGTGGGGCGCCTCCGCGGGCGGCGGCAAGGGTGATGTCGGCATCGCCGGATCGGTCGCCATCAACATCGTCAATACATTCGATACCGAGGCCTCGGCGGCCAGCGGTTCCAGCATCATTTCGAATGGCGCGCTGACCGTTCAGGCGAAGGCGTCCGTCGACATGCAGACCCTGGCCGCGGCTGGGGCGTTCTCTCAGGGCACGGCGGTTGGCCTCGCGGTCGCGGTCGGGGTGCTGAACCTCAATACAACCGCCTTCATTGGTGGTTCCGCCGACGCGGCCGGGTTGATCACGATCCGCGCTGAAAACAATCTGCTGCCGTCGAAGATTGACCTGCCGGGCCTGGATGATGCCGATGACCCGCGGATTACCGCGGTGGCGCTTGCCGGCGCGGCCAGCAATGGTGACGCGGCGATCGGCGCGTCGGTGGTCGTCGATGATTTCGACATCAATGCGACCGCCTATATCGGCGATGCCTCAAAGATCAACCAGGGTGGCAAGTTTGCAGCGAGCGCGGCGCAGGACCTGATCGTCAAGGCCATCAACAATGCCGAGATCGTCAGTGTCGCGGGTGCCCTGTCGCTGACCACCGGATCGGCTGGTGTTGGCGCGGGCGTCGATATCGAGCTTATTTCGATGAACACCCGCGCCTATGCCGGGAAGGGCGCGATCATCAGCCTGGGCGGATCAGCCGAAATCAGTGCCGATCAGGATCTGTCGATGATGTCGGTCGCCGCGGTCGCGGCGGTCGCTGACTCCGCCGCGGTGGCCGCGACGGCGTCGATCCAGGTCGTTACGACTGATGCGCGGGCCTATCTGGCGGATGTGCCGGTCGGTACAGCGACGAAACTGTCCGCGGGCGACACCGTGACGGTGAAAGCTGACAGTGAGTTCAAGGTCACGATGATCGCCGGCTCGGTTGGCGTGGCTGGCAGCGCCGGGATTGGCGCGGCCAATGCGACCCTGGTCCATGACGCCAACACGACCGCCTATGTCGGCCAGAAGGCCAATGTCACTGCGGGCGGCCTTGGTCTTGATATCATTGCCCACGCGCATGAGGACATTCTGTCGATCGCGGCCGGCATCGCGATTGGCGGATCGGTCGGCGTGGCCGGCTCCGCTGGCGTGATTGTTCTGACCGAAACGACCAGCGCCTACGTCGCGCGCGGCGCGGTCATCACCGTGACCAACGGTGACCTTGATATTCGCGCCACCGATGAAACCGAGGTCATTTCGGTCGCCGGTTCCATTGCCGGCGGCTCGGTCGGTGTCGGCATCGGCGCCGATGTTGGCACGATCCACAAGGTCACGCTGGCCTATATCGACTCTGGCGTGACCACGGTCGTGGACGACAATATCTTCATCACCGCCGTATCCAGCGAGAATCTGATTTCTGTCTCTGCCGGCCTGGCGGCTGGGAGCGTCGGCGTGGCGGTGAACGCCAACGTGCATGTGTTCAACATCACAACTAAGGCGTTCATCGGCGATGATCCCGATGATCCGACGGCGTCCGCCGGTGCCGGCAATGTGTTCGCCAATGGTAGCATCGTTCTGTTCGCCGATAATTACAGCAATATCAATGAAATAGCCGGCGTTCTTGCCGCGGGTGGCGTGGGTGTGGGCGCCGCCGCTGGCGTGAACGTTCTGAACAAGGACACCAAGGCGTTCGTCGGCGCGGGCGCCGTAGTCAAGGCCGATGGCAATCGCCTGGGCGTCACCGTCAATACCGGACGCATTACGCCGATCATCGGCGCGCCGGGCGACATGTATGACCCAAGCGCGCCGGGCTCGCCGGGTATCGAGACGAGCAGCGGCGGTACGCTGACCTCCGCCAAAAGCGGCGATCGCTCGGGATTGCGGGCGCAAGGCAAGGTCGGGACGCCGAACATCGGCAAGATGGACCTCGACGGTGACGGGTCCAAGTCGAAGGTGGATGATCCGTCCTTCAATGGCCCGCGCGTGACGTCGCTCGCGACGCAGGCGGGTTTCAAGGGCCTGGCTGTTTCCGCGACCAATCGCGATGAAATCAGGACCTTCTCCATCAGCCTGTCCGCCGGCGGCGTGGCCGTGGCGGTATCGGCCGGCGTCGATGTCGTGAATGCCAAGACAACGGCCTATATCGGCGACAGCGCCAAGATCAATTCGTCGACCTTGGGCGCGGATAAGAGCCAGTCGGTGCTGGTCGCCGCCGGTGACGATTTCTACCATCTGACCGTGGTGGCCGGCCTGGCCGTTGGCGGTGTCGGCGTCGCGCCAGCTGTCGGCGTCAATCTGATTACAAACACAACCAAGGCGTGGATCGGCACCTCCGCCAAGGTCAATGCCCTGAACGATGTCGTTGTGCAGGCGACCGCCAAGACAGACGTGGTCATGATCGGCCTCGGCATCGCGGCCGGTGTCGTGGGTGTCGGCGGCGTCGTGGATGTGCTGAAGATCAACAATCAGACCCATGCGCTGATCATGAGCGGCGCGACCGTCCTGGCCGGAGGCGACGTGTTCGTGTCCGCCTTGGACGACACGCATGCCCTGGTACTGAGCGGCGCGCTCGCCGGCGGGTTCGTCGGTGTCGGCGCCGCGGTTGGCGTCACGATCATCGACAAGGACACGCTCGCCAAGATCGGCGCGGGCGCAACGGTTGAAGCCCTGGGCAATGGCACCGGGATCACGAGCCAGGTCGTCAGCGGTGGCATCTCCGGGGAGACGATCCAAAAGGTGACCGGAAACGGCGTGATCGTGCAGGCCGAGTCCAGTGAGGACATCCTGCACATCGTCGCCGCGGGTGGCGGCGGCTTTGTCGGCGTCGCGGGTTCGGTTGGTGTAACGCTGATCCGCTCCACCACCGGCGGGGTGATTGAATCGAACGCGATCATCAACCGCACCAAGCACGGCGTCGCATCGAAAGTGCAAAGCGTGCATGTCAATGCCGCGAACAAGGTTGAGGTCGATACCTATGTGATCGGCGTGGCGGCTGGTGCCGTTGGCGTCGCGGGCGCCGTGGATGTCGGAACGCTCAACAACGATGTGAAGGCGGAAATCCAGGGCGGCGCCAAGGTGACGGCCGCGGTCAACGTCAATGTCAACGCGGTCAGCGTCAAGAACGTCAAGGGCTTCGACGCCAGCGGTGGCTTCGGCGCGGTCGGTGTCGGCGGCGCGGTCAGCGTTTGGTCGATCGGCAAGACGATCGAGACCAGCTACTCCGACAATGAAGGCAATACCAAGAGCAGCCTTGCCATGGGCAAGGGCAGCGGTGAGCAGGACGCGGGCGACCAGGCCAGCAAGGCAACAAAGCTGGTGACCGGCGATCTCGGCGGCAGCTTTACGTCCAAGGGCGTGAATTCCAACACCAGCCAAAACCGTGTCAATAACGTATCGGGTGGCGCGGTCACGACCGTCAACGCCGCGGCGCCGACCAAGGCCAGCATCGTGGCCGCCGTCTACAAAGCGCCGGTCCCGCCGGGCACATCCGCGATGATCCAGGCCGGAGCCGACATCGACGCCGGACAGGACATCAACGTCACCGCGCGCGGCAAGTCGACCATCCGGGTTGACGTCGGCAGTGTAGCAGCGGGCCTTGTGGGCGTCGGCGCGTCCGTCGCGGTGCTCAGCGTAGCTGACAACGTCACGGCCGCCGCTGACGGCGTGCTGTCGGCCGGTGATGACATCGCGGTTCTCGCGGCGATGAATGGCGAGACGGATGTCCTGGTTCTCAGCGGCAGCGCCGGCTTCGTCGGTCTTGGCGCCGCCGTTGCCGTCATGTCCGACACCTCCCTCGCGCAGGCCACGCTCGGCAGTGTCGAGACGGCGGATGCCATCAGCGTTACAGCCAGCATGACGCGCGACATCAGCCAAACCACCGGACAGGTGGTCGGCGGTGCCGTGGGCGTCGGTATCGTGTTCACCCGCCTCGATGTGTCCGGTGGCGCCATCGCCCGGGTCAACAACGGCGCGGTGATTGGTGGGCCGGGAGCGGTCGGGTCCCTGTCGGTGACAGCGACCGAGACAACGACGGCGTATTTGAAGACCGTGGCGGTCACCGCCGGTATCGGCGCGTTCGGTGCCAACTTCTCCTTCCTCAATGTCAGCCCGACCGTTTCGGCCTCGATCAGCCCGAATGCCAAGATCGACGTGATCGGCGCGGTCAAGGTGACGGCGACCGCAAAGATCGATGCCCAGGCAGAGGCGTTCGGCGTGGCCGCTGGCGGTCTGGCGGTCGGGGCATCGTTGACCGACGTAACGATCGCGCCAATTGTGACCGCTTCTATCGGCAATCCCGTCAATCCGGCGTCCGGTGCCGTAACGATAGAGGCGGGCTCGCTGACCGTTTCGGCCAATACGGTCCTGCCCGCCAGTGGCTTTACCGGTCGTTCCTCCTCGACCGGTTCCGCCGGCGCGCTGATCGGTGTGACCAGCACGAACGCGATCGTTGAGGACAACGCGACGGTCAAGAGCTTCGTGGCGGATGGCGCGGTGCTGACCATCGCTGGTGCGACACTCGTGACCGCGGTGAACAACACCCGGCAGAAGTCATCCGCCAACAGCAATGCGGGCGGCCTGGTTGCCGCTGGCATTGCCTATGCCGAGGTGGATTCAAAGGCGATCGTGCAGGCTTTCATCGGCAAGAACGTCACTCTGACAGGCGCATCCCTGACCGTCGGCGCGAACGGGAAGGACAATAACTTCGCCTATACAAATGCCGGCTCTGGCGGTCTGATCGCCGGTGCGCTCTCGATTGCCCGGACCAAGAACACCAGCACGACGCTGGCGATGATCGACAACGGCTCCAAGGTTACGCTGCAGACCGGCGCGGGCGCCTTGAAGGTGGGCGCGGATCAGACCGCGACCTTCAATTCGCAGATCACGACCTTCGCGGGCGGCCTGTTCGCCGGCGCCGGTGGCGAAATCCGCAACACGGTGAATGCTACGACCGAGGCGAAGATCGGTGACTCGGTCACGGTGACCGCCAAGAGCATCGACATCAACGCGACGACACATCTCGACAAGCCCTGGCTGACGGGCGGCACGACCGAGAACATCAAGGGCACCACAGGCGGTTTGGTCAGCGGCGCGGGAGCGAGCGACAAGACCACGATCAATGTGACCAGCAAGGTCACGGTGGGTGCGGCCTCCAAGCTGTCGGTCACGGGCATTTCCAGCAATTCCAACACCTTTAAGCTGGCGGCGTTGAACGACTTCAGTGTCCACGACAAGGTCGCGTTTGTGACCGGTGGCGCCGTGTCGGGCGCCGCGGTCGAAGCCGGGATCATTGTCCCGACCGCCGTCGCCCTGGTGCAGATCGCCGGCACCGCGGTGCTGACCAGCACCAACGCGATCGACATGTCCGCGCGCGGGAAAGGGTCGCTGGAACAGACGATTTCAACGGAAACCTATGGCCTCGGCACAGCCACCGTCGGTCACGCAACCGTCGATATCCGGCCGGACAACCAGATTGTCATCGGCAATGGCGCCAAGATCACCGCCTATGGTGACCTCAATCTCTCAGCCGGTAGCGACACGAACTACAACGAAGACGAATATGACATCCAGGCCCGCTATGATGGGTTCGCCGGCAGCCTGATCCCGATTTCCTCAATCGGTGCCACTGGCTACCTGATCCAGGAGAACATGATCACCGTCGGCACGGGGGCGCTGCTGCGCAGCGCGCGGGATGCCAACTTGTTCACGGCGCGTTTCGGCACCAACCAAATGGACGTGCAGGCGAAGGCGCAGAGCTGGGTCAGCGAACTGCAATCGGCGCTGCTGAAGGCGCAGGGGGGCGGCGCGCTGCTCGACTACGCGCACGCGAACATTCTGTCAGTCTCGCACGGCATCATCCAAATGAACGGCACGGTGGAAACCGGTATCATCCGGCACCAAAGCCTGCTGCTGAACGGCTGGAATGGTGCCACCGGCACCGTCACAGGTATCGGCACGGATGGCGTGACGTTTGAGGTGACTCAGGAAACTCTCTCGACGACGCTGATCGCGGAACTCAACGCTTATGAGAACCTGCTGGCGCAGTACGGTGATTCCAATCCACTGCTGAAGGCGTTCTACGAGGAAGAGATCGCCCGCATCACGCAGGAGCTTCTGGATCTCGAACTTCTGGAAGTCGTCGACGACGGCAAGGGCGGCAAGGTCAACCTCGCCAACAAGCAGTCGGTCATGACGGTGATCGTCAACCCGATTTGGGCCGATGCGGGTTCCATCACCACGCGCGGCGATGTGATGCGGGGCAATGGCTCGTGGATCGCGCCGAACGATGCCAGCGTGACCATCAAGAATGACACGCCGGCGTTCCTCAAGATCAAGGGCGTTACGATTCCGCATCAACTCGGCGGGCTTTTCTTCAACGGCGACCAAATCAATACGATTGCCGATATTACGACGCGCAACACGGCCAACGTGAAGGAGGACAACCTCCTGAACAAGGACGCCGGCTCCCCGATTGGGAGTTTCCTGCCCGGCTCCGCGACCTTCAACGTGGCCGGCATCAAGTACGGAGTAACCGAGCCGTCGGTCCTGATCCAGAACCGCGCCGACGTTGACTTCATCAATTCGAGCAATGCCTACAAGGTGAACGGCAAGTTCACGAACTATCCCTGGCCTTCGATCACGGTCATGGCGATCGGCGACGGCGGCCTCGGCATCCATAACCTTCTTGGTAGCGTGACGATTGAGACCAAGGTCCCCGGGTTCAATCCCACCAGCAAGGGCGACGTCAAGCTGCTCGGGCCGATTGAATCGAAATCCCTGAAGGTTGTGGCCGGCGGTGAGTTGTTCATCGACCAGCCGATCTACGAAGCCGGCGGCTCCTCGATGGCCCATTGGGCCGCGGCGACCACTGGCTCCTACAACCCGAGCAATCTCGCGCAGGTGGCCCCATGGGTCGTCGGCGCGAGTGGAGCAGCCGTCAAGAGTGTGCTGGCCCAGGTGCCAACCGCCGACCAAGCGGTTTATGCAGACAAAATTCATATCCAAGCCGATATCATCAATGTGAACGGGCGCCTGCAGAGCGGCAAGGACGTCTATACACTTGCCCTCGGCGGGGCGACCACGGCTCGCATCAATGACATCAACAAGTCGGGCGTGACCGGCCAGATCAAACTGATCGAGGATTCGAACACCGACTTTGGCGTGTTCTTCGACACCACGACGCAGCGCATCGAAGTCCAGGACATGCGGGTCAGCGGCGGTTTCATCGACATGACCGGCCGCGTCATGAACACCGGCAATGGCCAGATCTACGTGTTCGGCGGCTATGGCCAGGTGAACATCACGAACAACACGTCGTTCGATCTGGGGCTGCACCGGTTAGATGTGTCCGAGCGCGGCGCCGGCACGTTGTTGATCCACGACGTTTCGCGTGATGTGGGGGTCCTGGGCGATCCCGGCTACAAGCCTTTCGTCAAGCTGTACAAGCAGGATGAGAACGGCCTGACGATCACCACCCAGTTGGGCAATGACCCGGCGGTCGTTCTCAACAGCCAGCCCTTGGACTCGGTCTATACACCCGACAGCCAGTGGCGCTACGGCTGGACGGTCGGCGTTTCCCAGCTCGTGCACAAGACCAAGCGCATCGTCGACAGCAGCTGGTTGGGCCTGATCGACCTCGGCACGGATATCAGTGAATGGGATACGACCGAGGTTCAGGGGCAGCCCACGATTGAAGGCCCTGGCCCCTACTACTTCAAAAGCGCGGTTGGTGGGGACTACCAGCATAACACGACGACGCTGACGCTGTCCGCTGAACGAGACCACTCGGCAGCCAGCACGAATACGACCTGGTATGGCGAAACATCCATCACCGTCGACTTCTGGGAGGATACCGGGTCGCGGATTCTCCATAACCACGACATCTCGGCGCATCGTGACATCGGCATCCATTTCTTTGGGTTCGAGGCTGGCGCGATCAATGTCAATTCGAACTTCGGCGGTAGCGTCTACATTGAGGGCTCGATCCTCAATGATCACGGCACGACATCCATCACCTCCAGCAACCGGATCCTGTCCGGCTCCGCCTCCGCCTATGTCGGCGGCAACCGGGTCGTGCTGTCGGCGGGGAACGGCATCGGCACCGTGACCAATCCGCTGCGGGTTGATGTCGGCGGCGACAGTTTCGCGAGCCTGAGCGCGACCACGACCAATGGGGTCATCAATATCGCGCAGACCGACGGCAACCTCGCGATTGATCGCGTTGTCGCCAAGTCGCTCGATCAGGTTACGCTGTCGGCGCCCGGTTCGATCACCGTGGCGCAGAAAAGCCCGGGCGTCTGGTATGAGGGTCTGGTCTCGGGTGGCGGGCTGACCCTGACGGCATTGACCGGCGGCATGGGCAACGGCACGCTGCAACCCTTGGTCCTGGAGATGCCGCTCCCGCTCAACGTCAGGGCGGATCTGAATGATACCCTGGTCGCCAAGGCGCAGTCCGACATCTTCCTGAAGGCGAAAAGTGGCGATCTGCGCGTCAAGACCGTGTCCACGGCCGGTGACGTCTGGATCAATGTCGCCAACGGTAGCCTGATCGACGCCAACGACATCCAGGTGCGGGATGAGCGGACCTACGCGCAACTCAAGGCCGGAGTCTGGAGCTCGCTGCAACTGACGGGCAGCACCGGCTACAAGGACAAGGTCGACAGCACCATTAAGTCGTTCGTGTCCGCCAAGACGCAGGAATATAATACGTATTGGCAGTTCCGGAAAATGCAGGCCGATGGCGGCGCGACGTTCGACGCCGGCTTCAAGGTCACGCTCGATGCGGCTGAAACCAAATACTATCAGACGGTCCTGAACTATGACGCCGCGGCGATCCTGACCATCGTCAATATGCGGACAGCGACCTATCAGACCCTGAACGGAGTCTATGGCGTCGGCGGCAGCTATCTGACCGTCAACGACCCCGCCCTCAACCCGAATTCCTACAAGGTCGGCTTCACCTACAAGGCGACACTGAACGAAACGACCTCGCTGACCGCCACGATCAAGGAGTGGACCGAGGATCAGCTGCTCTATGCGATCAGCGCCGGCCTGATGAAGGATGTCACCAGCACCGTGGTGAACATCGAAGAGCCGAACATCATCGCCGATGAAATCACGATCATCACCAAGAACAGCGTCGGCCAGAAAGGCGATGAGACGATCATCGACCTGACCCCGGTCAATGTCGTGTTCACCGAGGACCAGCGTGTTGCGCTCGCCGCGGCGGAACGTCTCGACGTGCAGTATCTCGGCGGCGCCATTCTGACCGCGACCGTCAACGTCGACGCGGTCGCGCACACGATCACGCGCACCACGCCCGGAAGTTGGATCGCCGGGGGCCTCAAGGCCGGCATGTTCATCACGCTCGATGGCAACAACGGCCAGACCACGCAGAACGCCACCGTCGGAACGTCGACGTTCCACAAGATCCAGAGCGTCACGGCCAACGTCATCACCCTCGACAAGAGCACCACGCTGACGGCCGAGAATGCCAAGTCGATCAAGCTGGCGCCGATCGTGCTCGATCCGACGTTCCAGCAGGTGGGCGCATCCGTCGCGGCCACGGTGCGGTTCACCGGCACGGCACTGACCCAAGCCGGCACGATCGTGCGCACCGATGGCGGTAACTTCGTCACCGATGGTTTCGCGGTGAACCAGTTGCTTACCGTTGCGGGGTCGGTTGCGAATTCCACGACGAACGGGATGACCTACCGTATCGCCTCCGTGACCAACACGGTCATTACCCTGACCTCGACCGCACGTATCACGACCGAGGACTTCAACCAGGCTGTGACGCTGCGCCGTGGCACCGTGCCCGTGGTGACGGCGATCAAAATCAGCCATCTCGACGACATCAACGTGACAGCCCTGGGCGGCATCGACATCACGGCCGGCAAGGGTGTCCTTCTCGGGTCGACAATCGATATCCGCCTCGAGAGGGTCGTCGCGGGCACCGTCGGCCTGGGTGACAAGATCCGCATCAAGGGCACGCTCAGCATCATCGATGCCGCCACGCCCGGCCTCGCCTATATCCGCGGCGACGATGTGATCCTGGAAGCGTCGCAGGGCGGCATCGGCGCCCCGGGCAATGCCATCACGCTCGACTCCATCGCGGGTGGAACGCTGACGGCGCGTGCCAAGAACACCATCTACATCGATGGCGTCGCCATCGCCGGGCAGGGCAACCTGAATGTGGAGGCGATCTTCTCCCAGACGGGCGATGTTCACCTGCGCGCCGCCGGCTCGATCCTGGATGCGTTCAACACCGACTTCGCCAAGATCAAGGCGCACCAGGTCTTCCTGAATGCGGTCAACGCGATCGGCAGCGGTGGCGTCGTACCGAACTATCTGGATGTCAATTCGCTGACCACGGTCACCGCCGAGGCGGGAGGCAATATCTGGATCGCGCAACCCGACGGCGACCTGCGCGTCGATCACATCCAGTCCTTCACGGGGAATGTTGATCTGCGCGCCGACTTCTCGATCGTTGATGCGGCGTCCGCGGCCTATGACAACAGCGGTTCTCCCAGCCTGCCGGCGGCCGATGTCATCGGCAACAGCATCAGCCTGACCGCGCTGATCGGCGGCATCGGTGATGCCCTCAACGCGCTCGACATCAACAGCCAGTTCTACACGCTCGGCACCACGCTGACCGCTTCCAGCAAGGCGCTGAACATCTACATCATCGAAACGCTTGGTGATGTGCTGCTGAACACGGTCAGCACCGGCGTGGGTCAATCCGCGTTCCTGACCGCTCCCACGGGCAGCATCCTGAATGGCGTCGGACCCGGCAAGGCCAACGTCCTGTCCGGCAACACCAAGCTGTTTGCCAACAAGGACATTGGGGCCGCGGGCAACGCGATCCTGACCAAGGTTGGCCATATCGAGGCGCAGTCCACCACGGGCAGCACCTGGGTTACCAACGACGGCGAACTCGCGGTTGGCGGTGATTTCACCGGCGATCCGAACGGCGTCGTCACCGGCGGCTCCGCCACCATCCTGGCCGGCAGCCCGATCGTGCTGACCAAGAGCATCCTCGCCGGCGGCAATGTCCTGATTAATTCGGTCGACGACGCCTTCGACGGCAACAAGCCCGAGATCGACGATGTGCCCGATCACCTGACCGTGCGGGAAAAGGACCTGTTCGGTCAGCGCCTGTTCATCAAGGCCGCGGGCAGCATCTTCCTGCTCGCCGGCGACGACCTGACCGTTGAGGAGGGCGCGCTGATCCAGGCCGGCGTGTCGGCGGTGCTGTGGGGCGACTACGGCAACACCGATGGCCGCACTGATCCGGGCGGCGGACGTGATGGCAAGGAAGGCAAGAACGCCGATCCGTTGGTGGGCACCACCATCATCGTGGCTGGCACCATCACCGCGCCCACGATCATCATCACCGGCGACAGCGACAAGGACCGGATCTTTGTCACCACCGGCAAGCTGACCGCCGCCTATCCGTGGCTGACCCCGGGCGAGTTCTACTCGGTGTTCGGTGACAGAATCTTGTATCCGCGTGAACGCCCCAACACATCGAACATCTTCATCTTCGGACAGGAAGAAGACGACCTGATCTCGGTCTGGGGCGACGTGCGCGCGCGGGAAATCTATATCTACGGCGGCGCGGGCGAGGATGAGATCGGGCTGAACCCCGAGAACGACAAAGGCTACAAGCTCAACATCTCGGGCCACGTGTCGATCTTCGGCGGCGCCGGGCTGGATGACATCACCGTCAACAAGCTCAACACGCTGGATTACGCGGACAAGTACAAGCTCGCCGCGGGCCCCGACAAACTGGTGACCGGTCTGGTGCCGGGCGTCCGCGATACAGTCGATATCGACGGCGGCGGGGCTTCCGACCTCGTGAAGGTCAACATGACCGGCGCGAACGACTACATCATCAACGTGCATGACACGGGTTTCGAGGGCGATGGCTCCGACACGCTGATCATCAATGGCACGACGAAGGACGACATCTTCCTGCTGCGCGCCAACTTTGTCGCGCTGCTGCAGCCATCCGGCGTCGGCTTGGCCGAAACCTTCGAACGGGTGAACTACGACGACACGGTCAATGTCCTGCGGGTCAACGCGTTCGAGGGCAAGGACAGCTTCTTTGTTGATGACAACAGCGCCATCACGCAGCTCGACGGCGGCGTTGATGACGACTTCTTCCAGTTCGGGCAGTTGTTCGGCGCCACGCGCACCGCGCCGAACCGCGTCGCGGTCGGTGATCAGGTAAGGACGGTTGAAACGACCTACGGGCACCTCAGCCGTGGTATCAGCTTCTCGACAGTGGCCTATGGCGGCGACGGCGACGACGAAATGGTCGTCTACAGCAACAAAGCGCTGCTGGAATTGTTCGGCGAAGACGGCATCGACACTTTCACCGTCCGGGCCTTCGCGCTGAAGAAGGCGTCCGACCCGGTCAACATCAACGCGCCTGTCGGCATCGATGGTGGGTCGGAGGCGGCCGACCGCATCACCATCATCGGCACACAACTCAATGACAGCCTGGTCGTGTCCAAGGACGCCGTGGTCGGCGCCGGCCTGAACGTCAGCCTGGCACGCATGGAATCGGTCGAGGTCGATGCCATGGAGGGCGACGACCGGTTCTATGTCCACAGCACCGCCGCCAACGTCGCCACCATGCTGATCGGTGGCCTCGGCAGCGACACCTTCGATGTCGGTGGAGACGTCGTCACCCCGATCATCGCCAACTCTGTGGAGGGCAAGAGCGGCCTGATCAACCACAACATCCTCGCCGGCGGGTCGTCCTATGATGGCACCTACGCCGAGGGCGTGAGCCTGAACATTGCCAGCGCGTTCGCCGGCCCTGTGATCGTGAACCAGAGCGGTGGCGACACCATCGTGACAGAGGGCAACAACGACCCGAAGACCGCGTCCGACAGCTACTCGCTCCGGATGTCCTCCACCCCCTTCGGCGGCACGGCGGCCGGTGTTGTGTCTGCCATGGCCTACATCACCGTGTCCGCCGCCACCGCGCCCTCCAAGACCGCGGCGCAAGGAGGCCGGTCGGTCCGGGTCTCGCTCGACAACATCAACTTCTCGGAATCGGTGGTCCTGACCTTCGACTCCCTGGCCACGGAAGGGGATCCGAATAGCTGGACCCGTGGGCGGACGATCTATGTCCGCGCCGACCAGGACATCGCGCAGGAAGGTGATCAGACCTACATCATCAGCCATTCGATGGTGAGCACGGATCCGTTCTTCAATCGCGGTAACATCGCGAATGTCGAAGTCCGGGTCATCGATGACGACAAGCCGGGTGTGGTCATCAAGCAGACCGGCACGACGACGCGGGTGGTCGAAGGTGTTCTCGTCGACACCTATACGGTCAGCCTGAGCCGGGCGCCGCAGGTCGGAGAGACTGTTAAGGTGGCCCTGACGACGGACACATCGCAACTCACGCTCTCGACCTCCACCATCGACTTCACCTCGGCCAATTGGAACGCACCGGTTACGGTGAAGGTCACGGCGCTCAACAACCTGACCGTCGAGAACCCGGCGAATGTGCTGATTTCGCACAGCGTGACCAGCAACAAGCCGGCGGGTCTCTATGGCGGCATCATCGACGCCTCCACTCTTCTGGTGGATGTGCGTGACAACGATGCCCCCGGCGTTCTCGTGACGCCGAGCAACGGCGGCACGGTGGTGGCGAATGGGGTATTGGACAGCTACACGATCCAGCTTACCCGCGCGCCGACCATGCCGGTGACGGTGCAGCTGATGACCGATGGGCAGACGATGGTCTCCGCCGGGATTGGCGGTCAGTTGCCCGAGCGGTTCTCCTTTGTCCAGGAGCGCCCCTCGGTCACCTTCGATGCGACCAACTGGAACATTCCGTTCCTCGTGTGGGTGAACGTCAATCCAGACGGGCAGGCGCCGTTGAACCGGATGGTTTTCCCGGCCCAGCCGCATCTGACCTCCTTGATCGAGGGACCGCTGACGATCGAGGGCGCGGATGTGCCGGTCAAGGATCGTTCCCTGAACAAGGCGGTCATTCTGCGGACCGAGACGGACGTGGCGACGCCGGTTCCTGTCTTCCTGAACGAGGAAACCAAGAAGACCGACACGGTCAACGTCTTCAACGACGGCAGCGTGATGAACGATGTCGGCAAGCTCGACTTCGCGCAGATCCCCGATGGCCTGGCGGCGCAGTACGCGACAGCGCTGCCAAGCATTGACCTGAAGGAATTCGGCAACATCGGCGGCCTGGGCATGGGCGGTAAGACGAATGTCGATCTCAGCCGGCCGGGTGCCACCGACATTCGTCCCTTCGACGGGGGCATCACCTTCCACGCGATCGAGATCGCCGACATCATGCTCGGCACGGGCCGCGACACCTTCACGGTCGAAACGACGCTGAAGGAGATGATCACCGTTGTCCAAGGTGGCGGCGGCGACGATACGCTGATCGCCAACAGCGGCGGCGGCACAACCTCTCCGCTGGTGCTGCTGGGCGATACCACGCAGGACGGCCGGTTCTATGACTCGACAACCTCCAGCCTGACCGGGCGCGCCCGGGCCTTCTTTAATCCTGGCAACGACACGATCGACGCGAGCAAGCTGGGGCGCAGCGTCACCATCTATGGTGGACAGGGCAACGACACGATCACCGGCGGCGCGCTGGGTGACTGGCTGGCCGGCGGGTCCGGCGACGACACGATCCGTGGCCAGGGCGGCGATGACATCATCGCCGGCGACAACGGCTTCAACCTGGATCTGTCCAAGCGGCTGAGCCTGTCCACCCAGATCCTGTTGGTCGCGACCGATGTCGCGGCGGCCGACGCGCCGATCACGCGGGATGGCTTGGTGGCCGGCGCCGACAAGGCGTTCGGCAGCGATGGCAACGATATCATCCTGGGTGACTTCGGCATCGTGGCACAGCCCGTGGCAGTGAACCGCATCCTGAGCACAAGTCAGGTGCTGTCCATCACGGCGGTGCGGACCACCGGCGGCAACGACCAACTGAACGGCGATGCCGACGGCGATGTCATCCTCGGCGGCATGGGCGGCGACACGATCGACGGCCTGGCCGGCAACAACATCCTGATCGGTGACAACGGCTCGGTCGTCTTCACCACGCCGGGCACGCTCTCGGTGATCCAGTCCACCGACACGTCGCTTGGCGGCAACGACCAGATCGTCGCGGGCGCGGGCGTTGACCTGATCCTGGGCGGCGTCGGCAGCGACAGCATCGGCACCGGTGAGGGCCGGAACTTCGCGATTGGCGATAATGGCAAGTTCACGTTCACGCTCGGCCAACTGAGCAAGGCCGAAACGACGGTCGACAAGTTCGGAGGCAACGACAAGATCAACGGCGGGTCGCTGAACGACGTGATCCTGGGTGGCGCGGGCATCGACACGATCAAGGCCGATGCAGGCGACAACACGGTGATCGGCGACAACGGCTACGTGACCTTCGACACGACCGCCGCGATCATCGAGGTCAAGGGCCTGTTCCTGACCGCTGGTGCCAACGATGAGATCACCAGCCTCGGCGGTACCGACACGATCATCGCCGGCACCGGCGACGACTTCGTGGATGCCGGTGAAGGCGCGAACCTGGTCTTCGGCGATGGCGGCTGGGTGACGTTCTCCGGCGGCGCCTTCACGATGATCCGGACCTCGGACCCCTCCGTGGGCGGCAATGACCGGATCGTGACCGGCGCCGGCAAGGACATCATCCTCGGCGGACTCAAGAACGACATCATCACCGCCGGCGCGGGCGACAACATCGTTCTGGGTGACTCCGGCTACCTGAACTTCAAGGTTGCGGGCGTCCTGGGAGAGATAACGACGACCGATCCCACCCTCAGTGGCTCCGATACCATCACGACGCTGGAGGGGGCGGATATCATCCTCGGCGGCGTGGGCGCGGATAAGATCACCGCCGGTGACGGCGACAACATCGTCGTCGGTGACAGCGGGTCCTTGTCCTACACGCTTGGGGTTTTGGACTTCGTTACCAGCATCGATCCGACGTTCAGCGGCGCTGATCTGATCGTTACGGGTGCTGGCCATGACGTGATCGTGGCGGGCGCGGGCGACGACCGGATCGACGCGGGTGATGGCGGTAATCTGGTGATCGGCGACAACGGCACGCTGGTCTACACCGGCGGCCTGCGCCGGGACGTGATGACGCTCGACCACTACATCGGTGGCAACGACTTCATCATCACTGGGGTTGGCATCGACCTTGTCTTCGGTGGCACTGGTGCCGACACGATGAGGCTCAGCTCGGAGCGTGACATCGCTCTCGGCGACAACGGCCGAGCCTCCTATGCGCCGAATGGCGTGGTGGTGTTCGTCCGAACCGTGGACACGTTCTACGGCGGCGCGGACTCGATCCTGGGTGCCTTGGGCGACGATGTCCTGATCGGCGGCGTCGGCGACGATCTGATTGATGGCAGTCTCGGCCGCGATCTGATCTTCGGTGACAACGTCATGCTGGATCGCCAGGCAACCCTGGGGGAGAAGACCAATATCCGCTTCCGTGCCCTGGACGGCACGCTGCTCTACGCGATCGACGACGCCGAGGCCGGCAAGCTGCTGGTCACGCCCGATGCGCAGGTCGACCCCAGCGGCACCCCAGCCTGGAACGACTTTGTGATCACCTTGCTCGACACCTCGTTCGATACCAGCGTGCTGCCTGGGTCTGACTACATCTCGGGCGGCGCCGACAGCGACATGATCTTCGGCCAGCTCGGCAACGACACGATCCAGGGTGATGGGTCGGCCGACATCAAGCAGACGAAGAACAGCCGAGTGGGCGCGTCGCGTAACATCAACAACGAGCTGGTCATCAACTCGTCCTTCGATGGATCGGCTGACGGCGATGACTATATCGAGGGCGGCGGCGGCCTCGACACGATCTTCGGCAACCAGGGCCAGGATGACATCATCGGCGGTTCGTCTGGGTTCTATGGTCTGTTCACGGCATTCACGCGGCCTGACGGGACCGACAGGATCTTCGGCGGCTCCGGCACCGCGATCGAACGGGATGATCCGGGCCAGGTCGGAGAGAAGGGGTATGCTGCGGACTCCGACATGATCCTGGGCGACAACGGCAATATCCTACGGATTGTCGGCCTGAACGGTGTCGGCGGCGAGTTCATCAACTTTAACTACGATAAGTACTCGCCGGACAATCACATCATCGTCCGCGGCGTCCACCTGCTCGACTACACGCCGGGCGGCTTCGATTTCTTGGCTGAATTTGCGCAAGGCAATCGCGGCGGCGGCGATGAAATCCACGGGGAAGCCGGTAACGACTTCATCTTCGGCATGGTCGGCGACGACGTGCTGTTCGGTGACGGGCAGAACGACAGCATCGTCGCGGGCTACGGCGCCGACTGGGTGTCGGGCGGCACGGGCGATGACGGCATCCTGGGCGATGACGGGCTGATCTTCTCCAGCCTCAACGGTCTTGATGAGCCGCTGTATGGGATCAAGGCGATCGATCCCGCAGACCTTAACCAGATCATCAAGGACGACAGCGGCGCGCTGATCGCGATGATCAACGTCGATGGGGCGTTGAAATACACGGCAGACCTGCTGCGCGATAACCTGCAACCGCTGGACCCCAAGGATCAGGACCCGTTGTTCCGGCCGCGCTTCGCCAACGACATCATCTTCGGTGGCCTGGGCAATGACTCGATCCACTCTGGCGCGGGCGACGACGCGGTCTCGGGGGCGGAGGCGCTCAAGGATTCCTACATCACGAACTACGCGCTGACGGGCTCCCTGATCGCGGGATCCATGACGGCCAGCGACTTCTACCGCCCCTATAATCCGGGCAACGCGCTGGGGTCCAATCACTCGCCTGAACTGCCGCGGTTCGCGCTGCTCGATCCGAACAATCCGCTGCGGCAGATCACGTTGGACACCGACGGCACGCTGGCGAAGGAAGGCTTCGGCCGCGAATGGTTCCTGAACTTCCAGGCCGATCAAGGGCCGTTGGATGAGTTCTGGGCGAAGGACACCGCCTACGGCCCGCTCCCGACCGATGGCGACGATCGCATCTTTGGCGACCTCGGCAATGACTGGGTCGTGGGTGGCACCGGCCGTGACTCGATGTATGGCGGCTGGGGCGATGACCTGATCAACGCCGACGATGACCTGACAACCAATGGCGGTCTGAACAACAAGACAGACACCAACCCGTCCTACGAAGACTTCGCTTACGGCGGGGCGGGCCGCGACATCCTGATCGGCAACACGGCCGGTGACCGACTTGTCGACTGGTCCAAGGGGAGCAACGTCTTCTTCCTGCCCTTCGTGAACGCCGGCCTGCCCACCGTGATCTCGGACTTCGATCACAGCGTCGAACAATTCCTGCTCGACCTGTCCGAAAGCCAGGGTTCCGACCTGACGCTCGCCGAACATTACACCACCGACCCCGCCCGGAACGGGGAGCCGTTGGGAGAGCTTGGGATCGTCATCGACGGGGACGCGGCCTGGGCGGACCAGCAGCTGCCCTTCAACATGGCGCAACCGGGGAACCTGCAGACCGATCCGGATGTCGCGGAAAGCGCTGGGAAGCAGCCGATCTGGCAGATCGCCGCCACCGCGACCCTGGGCGGGGATGGCACGGTCATCGCCACCTCCGACCTGGCCCCGATCGTGGCCGAGGCCCGCGCACTGTGGACCGAGGCCCTGGGCGATACCGACCCGAGGCTGGCCATCCTCAATGGTGTCACCATCGAGGTCGGCAACCTCCCCGCCGAT
>CAMCDA010000049.1 GCA_945873195.1 Asaia bogorensis | reverse complement strand
GTCCGTCCTTGCATGAGGAGGCGACGGTGTCGGTGGTGGTGCCGTTCATGTCCATGTTCAACAACCTGATCATGTTTGATCAGCACCAGATGCAGAACCGGGACGATACGATCGTGCCCGATCTGGCGACGAAATGGGCGTGGGACGCGACCCGAACGAAGCTGACCTTCACGTTGCGTGAGGGGGTCACCTGGCACGACGGCAAGCCGTTCAGTTCCGCCGATGTCAAATGCACCTGGGACATGGTTTCCGGCCTGGCGCCGGGCAAAATCCGCAAGAGCCCACGGCAGGAATGGTATGCCAACGTGACCGAGATCACGGTCAACGGCCCGACCGAGGTGACGTTTCACCTGAAGCGCCCGCAGCCGTCGCTGGTGTCGATGCTCGCGTCGGGCTATTCGCCGGTCTATCCCTGCCATATCCCCTCCGCGCAGATGCGGACCAAGCCGGTCGGCACCGGGCCGTTCAAGTTCGTCGAATACCGGATGAATGAAATCATCCGGCTGGAACGCAATCCCAACTACTGGAAAAAGGGCCTGCCCTACCTGGATGGGATTGAGGTCTCCATTGTTCCCAACCGCGCGACCCGCATGCTGGGCCTGGCCGCGGGACGGTTCGATGTCAGCTTCCCGACCGATGTGACCGTGGCGCTGGTCAATGACCTCAAGAAGCAGGCGCCGGCGGTGCAGTGCACGATCCGCTCGATCGGCAATTCCAACCTGATCATCAACCGGGAAGCGCCGCCCTTCGACAATGCCGATATCCGCACCGCGCTGGCGCTGACGCTGGATCGGCCGTCCTTCAACAGGATCATGAACGAAGGCGTGCCGGGCATTGGCGCGTCGATGCTGCCGGAACCCGATGGCATCTGGGGGGTGCCGCCCGCCATGCTGGCGACCTTCCCTGGCTATGGCCCCGATATCGTCAAGTCGCGGGAGGAGGCACGGGCGCTGATGCGGAAGGCGGGCTATGGCCCCGAGAAGCGGCTGGCGGTGAAAATCTTCACACGCAATATCTCGACCTTTCGCGATCCCGCGCTGATCCTGGCGGACCATCTGAAGGAAATCTACATCGACGCCGAACTGGACGCGGTGGAAACGCCGCAGTTCTATAACCGGGTGTTCAAGAAGGATTATCAGGTCGGCATGAACGCCACCGGCTATTCGCTGGATGATCCCGATCAGGTCTTCTATGAGAATTACGGATGTGGTTCTCTACGTAACTACACGAACTACTGCAATCGCGAAATCCAGGCGATGTTCGATACGCAGTCGCAGGAAACCGATTTCGACAAGCGCAAGAAGATGGTTTGGGAAATCGAGCGGCGCCTGCTGGAGGATGTCGCGCGTCCCGTCACCTATTTCGGGCAGCAGGCCGGGTGCTGGTACCCCCATGTGAAGAACTACGGGATCATGGTGAACAGCATCTACAACGGCTGGCGGTTCGAGGACGTCTGGCTGGATCGGTAGTCGTTTGCCGGATGGGCGCGGGGTGCCCCGGGTCTATCCGGCCACCGGCACGACGGTTTCCTGGAACCACTGCATCCGGTCCAGCGTCTCGGACAGCGCCGGACGGCGGAAATCGAAACTCAGCTGGGACACGCCCAGCTTGCGGTAGGTATCGACATCGCCCGCGATTTGTTCGGCCGACCCCGAGAACGGCATCCGGTCGCTCGCGCTGATTGGCGCCTTGGATTCCCGTAGGCGGGCTATGAAGGCGATCGTGATGTCCGCGGGGTCGCGGCCTCCTGCTTCCGCCTGGCGCCATAGTTCGTCGCGCATGGCGGTGAATTCGGGCGGGCGCATCTCGGCTGTTTCGACGGTGCCGAGCGGGTTCCAGCCATCGGCGTAGCGGGCGGCGCGCCGGATCGCGACCTTGCTGTGTCCGCCGACCCAGATTGGCGGATGCGGCTTTTGCACGGGCAGCGGCTCACACCGCAGCGGCGCGAAATCGTACCAGGTGCCGTGGTGCTCGACGGGGCCGGGTTGCCAGAGCTTCTTGAAGATTTCGACGTATTCGTCGGTGACGGCGCCGCGCTTGTCGAAATCGGGGGCGCCGAGGGCGGCGAACTCCTCCCGCAGCCAGCCCACGCCGATGCCAAGGGTCACGCGGCCCTGTGACAGCACGTCGATGGAGGCGACCATCTTGGCGGTCAGCACCGGATTGCGATGCGGCAGGATCAGGACGCTGGTGATCAGGCGCAGCGTGCTGGTCTTGCCGGCGACGAAGGCCATGAGGCTGAGCGGTTCGATCGCTTCGCCGCCCGACGGATGCTTGCCGTCCGCCGCGTAGGGGTAGTGGGACTCGGACATGACGGGAAAGACGATATGATCGGCCATGGTGGCGGAGACATAGCCGAGCGCCTCGCCGCGCTGGGCCATGGCGACGATGCCTTCGTAGGTGGCGAGTTCCCCGCGGACGGGCAGACCGAATCCGTATTGCATCGTTGCTTCCCCTGATGCGGGTCACTATCCCGCATCAGGGTCCTCGGGCCAACCGATTGGCTGGCGGCGGGTGATGCCGGTTGCGGGACAATCATGTTGCGCCGCACAATGCCGTGCGGTAGCGTTTTCGGGCAAGGACGGGCGACCGAACCGATGGGACCACGCGACCACAGGCGCAGGGATGAGCAGCGGGAGGACGGCCGGGGCCGCGACCTCTCCGCTTGGCTTCCGGCGTTCGCGGTGCTGCCGTTGGTGTTCCTGGCGTTTCTGGGCGCCGCCCATCTGCTGCATCGGGACGCGCTGCGGCCGGCGGTGGGCGATATCGTGGTGTTTCCGCCCGGCGCGCCGGATCGGGAGATGTTCCGAGTTCTGGTGCCGGTCTGGCGGGTCGATCCGGCTGAGGGCGTCGTGCCGCATTGCCTGCTGAATTCCAGCGCGATGGCGGCGGGTGGCGGCAGCCTGATGGTGGAGCGGCGGCAGGGCACCGACCCGGTGCGTTTCACGCTGCATTGGGCTGGTGCCCGCACGGATGAGGGCGCTCGGGATTGCGGTGCCTCCGCCACGGTGGAGATCACGCGGGTGGAACTGCGGAAGCTGGCCACGGCGGCGGGTGGATTTGGGTTGGGGCGGAGGACCTGGTTTCAGTGAGCGTGGTGGTGCGAGGGAGTCATCCCTGGCCCGGTTATGCTTGGCGCTAGCCACCGCGATGAAGCACTGAGAAGCGGGGAGGACGTCACGAAGGACGGGTGAGGGTTTTTGGGCGCCGGCCTGTGCTCCATCCAGGGCAATCGCCCCTGGCCGCTTCCCGTCATGGGCGGGCTTGACCCGCCCATCTCTAAGCACGCAGGCGATTGGAATAATACGAAAATCCCATCGACAGAGTCCCGGGCGATGGCCGGGTCAAGCCCGGCCAGGACGAACAGCATCGTCCCAGGGTCAAGTGCGATTGCCCCGGTGGTCTATCTCCTCTGTGACGTCCTCCCTTATTCTCCGTGCTATTTATCCGACCGAAAACCCGGACCAGGAACCCTCCGAAGGGCAGAGGCTATCGCCGCGCCTCAACCAGCCAGCATGGCGCGGATGTCCTCAATATGCTCCCGCCCCCAGAACAACTCCCCATCCATCACATAGCTGGGCACGCCGAAGACACCGGTTTCCTCGGCTGCGCGGGAGATGGCGGCGACCTCGGCTTGCAGTGTCGTCGCCTCGCTTTCGAAGCCCCCAGGCGCGCCGCAGCCCCGCAGCACGCCTGCCAGGACAGAAGCGTCTTCGATATCAAGATCGCGCTTCCAGAAGCGTTCGAACACCGTGTCGTTGTAGGTACGGAACACATCCGCGCCGGCCCGCTGCGCGAACAGCATCCCGGCGGCGGCGAGCGTGGAATCCCAGATCTTGCGGGTCCCCAGGATCACCAAGCCGCGCTTCCGGGCCTGGCGGCGGCAGTCCATGTAGCTGTAGCGCACCCGCCGCCATTGATGGCCGTTGCGGTCCTGCTCGATGACGTTGCCCTCGGCGTCCAGGCGGGCGGAGCCGAGATAGGACGGGATGTCGAGGATATAGGGCCGCCACTCGACCTCGATCCCGAAGTCGCGGGCGAGATCATAGGTCGGGTCCTTCGCCAGATAGGCGTAGGGGCTTTTGTAGTCCGTGTAGGTGACGATCCGGGGCATCGGGTCAGGTCCCTTGCACCAGGACGCCGCGCCCGGTGAGGTCGGCGATCTCGGCGTCGGAGTAGCCGTGTTCGCGCATGATTGCGACGCTGTGCTGGCCCTTTGACGGCGCGGTTGCCCGAGGCGTCCCGTCCTCGAACGGCGGCAGGCCGATCAGGTTCGCCATCGGAATGGCTTGCGGCATGTGCGGGTGGTTGATCCAGGTGACCGCGCCGCTCTCGCCGACATGGGGCTGTTTCAGGAAGTCGGTGTAGCTGTTCAGGGTCTCGTGCATGACCCGGTTCGCCCCCAGCCTGGCGGACCAGTACTTGGTGGGTTGGGACCGTAGCAAAGGCCGCAGTTCGGCTTCCAGTTCCGCCGCGTGCGCCAGGCGCCCGTCGGACGTTTTGAAGCGTTCGTCCGCCCCGAAGGCGGTCAGGTCGAAGGCCTTGCAATAGGCCTCCCACTCGAAGGTGCGGACGACGGTGATCTGAATCCAGCCGTCCTGGGTCTGGTATACGCCGGAGGGCGGGCTGACCGGGCGCGGCGTGCCGCCATCGAGGTAGGAGCCCATCATGCGGATGATCTGCAACCCGGCGGCGGCCTGCATCAGGCTGGCCTCGATATGGCGGCCGTGGGGCTGGGTCTGGCGGGCGAACAGGGCGGCGCTGACGGCGGTGAAGGCATACATCCCCGTGCTCATGTCGATGGCGATGATCGGGGTGCGGTGGGGGATGCCGTCATGGCCGGCGTTCTCCGCCATCAGGCCGGTATAGGCCTGCAATACGGGGTCCATGGCGGGGCGTTCGGCCAGCGGCCCGGTCAGCCCGAATCCGGAGACAGAGAGATACAGCGCCCGCGGCTCCTTGGCCGAAACGGCATCGTAGCCGAAGCCCAGCCGGTCGATCACACCCGGGCGGAACCCCTGGATGAAGATGTCGGCGCCCTGGATCAGGCGCCACAGCACGTCCTTGCCGGCGTCCTGCTTCAGGTCCAGCGCGATCGAGCGTTTGCCGACATTGGCCGGGATCGAATAGGTCGTGTGGTCGCCATAGACGGTGCCGAGCATGCGGGACCAGTCGCCGGTGTCTGTTGGTTCGACCTTGAGGACATTGGCGCCGTACTGGGCCAGCAGCATGGCGCAATACGGGCCGGCGACTCCCTGGCTGAGATCGACCACCTTCAGGCCCTGGTAGGGCGTCGCGTAGCTCATGGCTTCGTTTCCTCTCGCATTTGGCCCATGATAGGCCCGTGGCGCGACCAACGCGCCGTATCGAGCCAAGGAGCAGATGCACCATGATCCACGTCCTCGCCTTCATCACAACCCAGCCCGGCAAGCGGGAAGAAGTCCTGACGGCGTTCCGCGCCAACATGCCGGCCTGCCACGCCGAAGAGGGCTGCATCGAGTATGGCCCGGCGATCGACGCCGCGACCGGCACGCCGACCAAGTATGGCGATGACACCTTCGTCGTGATCGAGAAGTGGGAAAGCCCGGCGCATCTGGCCGCGCATGCCGCATCCGCACACATGAAGGCCTATGCCGAGAAGACCAAGCCGATGATCGCGTCTCGCGTGATCCACATCCTGCAGCCGGCGGCCTGAGGTGGGTTGGGGGAGCGGTTTCCGCTCCCCCCCTTATTCCGCCGCTGGGCGCCGCCGAGCGGAGGCCAAAGCGGAGGCGGTCCCCGTGCCGAGACGCGGCGCGCTGGAGAGAATCGGCGCCCGCACCCCGTCGAACGACAAGGGTGAGGCGGTCAGCTTGTAGTGCTCCCCCGGTACCGGGGTCATGATCCCCAGCGCCTTGACCTGCGGTTCGGCCAAAGCCTCGGGCAGAGTGTTGATCGGCGCGGCGGGAACGCCGGCGGCTTCCAGCCGCTCGATCCAGACGGCGCGGGGTTGGGTGCGCAGGATTGCGTCCATCCGCGCCACCAGGTCGGCCTTGTTGTTCAGGCGAGCGCGGTTGGTGGCGAACAGCGCGTCTTCGGCCCAGTCCGGATGGCCGAGTTCATGGGCCAGTTTCTGGAACAGCCGGTCATTGCCGCAGCAGATGATGAAGGGTCCGTCGGCCGCGTCGAATGCCTCATACGGCACCAAGGCCGGGTGGCCGGAGCGGTGCTTGGCCGGCATGGTGCCGGAATTGGTCCACTCATCCCCCCGCTGTGCCGCCCAGACGAGCGCGGTTTCCAGCAGCGACGCCGTGACGATCGTGCCCCGCCTGGTTCGCTGGCGGTTCTGCAGGGCGGCGAGCGCCCCGATCACGATCCACATGCCGGTGCCCTGGTCGCAGACCGCCACGCCCATCCGCATCGGCGGGTCGCCGGGGCCGCCATTGGTGTCGGACAGGCCGCTATAGGCCTGGATCAGCGGCTCATACCCCGGACGGTCGCGCATCGGGCCGATATGGCCGAAGGCGGAGATCGCGCAGTAGATCAGCCGCGGGTGGCGCGCCGTCAGGCCGGGGCCGTCGATGCCCAGAGCCTCCGGCACGCCGGGGCGGAGGTTGTGGATGAGGATGTCGGCGGTGGCGGCCAAGGCTTCAAAGTCCGCGCGCCCTGCCTCGGATTTCAGGTCGAGGGCGACGGATTGCTTGTTGCGGTTGACCATGTGGAAGGTGAAGGCGTCACCGTGGCGGAAGTCCTGGCCCATGCGGCGGGCGTCGTCGCCGCCGTCGACGCGTTCGATCTTCAGGACCTCGGCGCCGAGGTCGCCCATGATGGCGCCGGCGAAGGGTGCGGACAGCACCTGGCCGAGTTCAAGGACGCGTATTCCCCGCAGCATCATGGTTTGGCTCCGTTGTGTTCAGGCGGCTTTGATGGTGGCGATGTCGGAGGAGGAATAGCCCAGTTCAGAAAGGATTTCCTCCGTATGCGCCCCCAACCCAGGGGCACCAAACCGGATGTCCGCCGGAGTCTCCGAGAACCGCGCCGCCGGACGGGACTGGCGCAGCAGGCCGGCCGTCTCGTGCTGGGTTTCCACAACGATGCCCATGGCGCGGACCTGCGCGTCCTCGATCATCGCCGACCGGGTCAGGACGGGAGCGCAGGGGACGCCAGCCTCGGTCAGGCGCGCCAGCCATTCCGCGGCCGGACGGGTCATCAGCACGTCCTGCGTCATGTTCAGGCGGTCGTTGATGTTCGCCTGCCGTAAGGCAGGGGTCAGGAAGCGCGGGTCCTCCAGCCACTCCGGCGTCTCCAACGCCCGAGTCAGCGCCGTCCATTCCTTGTTCGTCTGCACCGCGACGCTGATATGCTCAGTCGCGGTGGCATAGATCAGATCGATGAAACTCGCCGCTTCCTGCTGGGGAAATTCATTCCCGACAAAGGTCTGGCTGCCCATGTCGGAGGCCCATAGGAACGCCACCACCGCCTCCAGCATCGAAAGCCGCACATGCTGGCCCTGGCCGGTCCTTTCACGCGCCAGCAACGCCGCGGTGATCGCCTGGGATGCCATGATCGCCGTCATCTTGTCCGGAATGATCGTGCGAACCAGCCGCGGTCGTTCCGCATCCGACCCGCCCTGGATCGTCGCCAGGCCCGACATCGCCTGCACCAACGGATCATAGACCGGCTTGCCCGCGAACGGCCCGTTCTCTCCAAACCCGCTGATGGAGACGTAGATCAGGTCGGGCTTCACCGCCCGCAGCGCGTCCTCTCCCAGCCCCATCCGTTCGGCGACACCGGGACGGAAGTTCTGGATGAAAACGTCCGCCGTCGCGACCAGCCGCAGCAAGGCCTCCCGCGCCGCATCCTGTTTCAGATCCAGGACAACCGACCGCTTGTTGCGGTTGTTGTTGACGAAGGAGGCCGAAAATCCATTGCGCCGGTTGTTCGACGCGCGGGTGTGGTCGCCGCCATCGGGGTTCTCCACCTTGATCACGTCGGCGCCCTGGTCGGCCAGGATCATGGTGGCCAGCGGGCCCGAAATCATCGAGGTCAGGTCAACGATCCGGTAACCGTGCAACGGTCCTGGCATGGGCTAAACAACCTTCACGAGTTTCTGCAACGACGTGATGTCCTGGTCATCCGGGACCGGCGTGCCCTTGTTCTTCATCGCCGTCCGCGCGACTTCCCCGACATAGATGTCCCCACGTGAGTCCACCGCGACCCCGTGCGGCGATGTGAACTGACTGGGCTTGGTCCGCGTCGCATCGCCAACCTGCGCGATGCGCTTGCCCTCCAACGTCCACAGGCTGACGCGAGGGCCAATGCCGGGGGAGTTGACGTTCACCGACATCGACGGCCCGCTCTCGCCGATATAGGCGATCGCGTTCTTGCCGCGTGTCATGCACAACCCGCAGGGGCGGTGCATGTTGTTCCATTGGGTTTCATACTTTCCCTGGCCGTTGAAGACCTGGATGCGGTGGTTCTCCCGGTCCGCGACATAGACCCAGCCATCGTCGTCGCAGCAGATGTTGTGGACGATGTTGAACTCACCCGGATTGGTGCCAGGCTCGCCCCAGGAGAACAGCAGCTTGCCATCCGGCGAATACTTGTGCACCCGCGCGTTGCCGTATCCGTCCGAGACATAGATATCGCCGCCAGGGGACAGAGCGGCATGGGTGCAGCGATGAAACGGCTCGCCGCTCATGTATTCGGCGGGCTTGCCGGGAATACCAATTTCCATCAGCATCTTACCGTCGGTCGTCATGTGCCGGACGGTGTGGTCGCCATCATCCGTGCAATACAGCGTGTCATCCGTCCCGATATGCAGTCCATGCGCCCGGGTGAACAGGCCCTGGCCCCAGGTGCGGAGGAAATTGCCTTCCCGGTCGAAGACGATCATGGGATTCTGACCGCGCGCGAAGACATAGACATTGTCCTTGCTGTCCACGCCGACCGCCGCGACCTCGCTATACCGCAGGCCGGGGGGCAATTTGCCCCAATTCTCAACGACTTCGTAGCGGTGTGCGCCTTCACCCAGGATGGTGCCCATGGCCGTTCCTCCGATATTGGGGACAGGCTACGCGCGCGGGGGGCGGGCAGGCAATCTTCTGTCGCATGCCCTCGATGATGGGGTATGCTGGCGCACCTGGGGGATAGACCGATGACGAGCACGCGTGTCTGTGTGGCCGGCGGCGGGCCGGCGGGAATGATGCTGGGTCTGCTGCTCGCGCGCGGCGGCATCGATGTCGTGGTGCTGGAAAAACACGCCGATTTCCTGCGGGATTTCCGCGGCGACACCGTCCATCCGTCGACCATGCAGGTGATGCACGAACTCGGGCTGCTGGAATCGTTTCTGTGCCGTCCACACGACCAGGTGACCGCGGTCGGCGCGATGATCGGCAACCAATATTTCGAAGTCGCTGATTTCGCCGCCCTGCCGACCCAGGCGAAATTCATCGCGATGATGCCGCAATGGCATTTCCTGGACTTCCTGGCCGAGGAAGGGCGGCGCTACCCCGCCTACCACCTGATGATGCGGGCCGAGGCGACCGGCCTGATCCGAGAGAACGGCGTTGTCGTCGGCGTGCGGGCCCAAACGCCAGAAGGTCCGGTGGAAGTCCGCGCGGAACTGGTGATCGCGGCGGACGGACGAGGCTCCACCCTGCGCGACGTCGCGGGGCTGAAGGTCGAGGACCAGGGCGCGCCGATGGACGTCCTGTGGATGCGCCTGTCTCGACGCGCAACCGATCCGGAGGCCACCTTGGGCCGGCTGGACGCGGGGCGGTTCTTCATCACGATCAACCGGGGCGATTACTGGCAATGCGCCTTCGTCATCCCCAAGGGCGTGATCGCCGAGGTCCATGCCGCGGGCCTCGACGCATTCCGGGCCGAGATCGTGCGTCTGGCGCCGTATTTCGTGGACCGGGTGGAGGAACTCGCGACCTGGAATGACGTGAAACTGCTGACGGTCGCGGTGAACCGGTTGGCGCGATGGGATATCCCGGGGATGCTGTGCATTGGCGACGCGGCGCATGCGATGTCGCCGGTCGGCGGGGTGGGCGTGAATCTGGCTGTCCAGGACGCGGTGGCGGCGGCGAATGTGCTGGTGCCTCGGATGCGGCTGGGGAAGGCGACCGAGGCCGATCTGCGCGCCATTCAGAAGCGGCGGGATTTCCCGACCAAGGCGACGCAGCGCGTGCAGGTGCTGATCCAGGATCGTGTCATCAGCAGCGTGCTGCGGGGGAAGGAGACTCCGAAACCACCGCTGCCCTTGCGGTTGTTGCAGCGTTTCCCGTGGCTGAGGCGGTTTCCGGCGCGGGTGATGGGGATGGGGCTGCGGCCGGAGCATATCCGGCACTGATGGTTGCCCTACCGTGCCGGGCGGGGGCCGAGCGAGCGCCGTAAACCCTTGATGGCGGGCCTGCGCCCGCCACGACGAGGGAGGTGGACCCATCGCGCCCTGCTCGCCATCCATTTGATCAGGCGGCGGCTTTCGCGACCTCGGCTTCTTCCAGAAGCGGAAATACCTTGCTCGGGTTCAGCAGCCAGCCGGGGTCGAAGGCGCTCTTGACCAATCGTTGCTGGGCCAGTTCGTGTTCGGCGAACTGCACGCCCATCAGGTCACGCTTTTCCACGCCGACGCCGTGCTCTCCGGTCAGGCAGCCGCCGACCTCCACACAGAGCTTCAAGATATCGGCGCCGAAATGTTCCGCCTTTTCGAAGCTGAAGGGATCGTTGGCGTCGAACATGATCAGGGGATGCAAATTGCCGTCCCCGGCGTGAAAGATGTTGGCCACCTTCAACCCGTAGCTATCGGACATTTCGCCGATACGCCGCAGCACCTCCGGCAGGCGGGATGTCGGGATCGTGCCGTCCATGCACAGATAATCCGGGCTGATCCGCCCGACCGCGCCGAACGCGCCCTTGCGGCCTTTCCAGATCGCCAGTGATTCCTCGGCCGACTGCGATACTTTCAGGCTGATCGGATCGTGCCGCTGGCAGATCGCGGCCAGGCGTCCCAGCAGGTCGTCCTGTTCGGCTTCACTGCCCTCGACTTCAATGATCAGCATGGCCTCGGCGTCGAGCGGATAGCCGGCATGGGCGAAGGCCTCACACGCATGGATCGCGGGGCGGTCCATGAATTCCAGCGCCACTGGGATGATGCCGGAGCCGATGATGGAGTCCACGCAGGCGCCGGCGACCTCGTTCGACTTGAAGGCGGCGAGCATGGCGCGGGCACCCTCGGGCGCGCGGAGGATGCGGACAGTGACCTCGGTGATCACCGCGAGTTGGCCCTCGCTGCCGGTCAGGAGGCCCAGCCAGTCATAACCCGACGCGTCGAGATGGGCACCGCCGATGTCGATGACGTCACCCTCGATCGTGACCATGCGAAGGCCGAGAAGATTGTTGGCCGTGACGCCATACTTCAAGCAATGCGCGCCGCCAGAATTCATGTTGACGTTGCCGCCGATCATGCAGGCCAACTGGCTGGACGGGTCGGGCGCATAGAAGAATCCGTCGGCGGAGACAGCATTGGTGATGCCGATATTGGTCACGCCCGCCTGCACGGTCGCGCAACGATCCGGGTAGTCGATGTCGAGGATCCGGTTCATCCGCATCAGGCCGACGACGACCGCGTCCTCCATCGGCAAGGCGCCACCCGACAGCGATGTGCCAGCGCCGCGGGGCACCACGCGCACGCCGTTCTGGTGGCAGTAGCGCAGGACGTCGGCAACCTGTTCGGTTGTTTCGGGCAGTGCGACGGCGAGGGGGGGCTGGCGGTAGGCCGACAGACCGTCGGTTTCGTAGGGCTTGAGACGGATCGTCTCGGCGATCAGCCCGTCCTCGGGCAACAACGCGCGCAGGCCGGCGACGATGGAGTCGCGGCGGGCCATGACATCGGGCTTGGGGGCGGGCAGGCGGATCATCTACGGTCTCCCATCCCTGGAAAGATGGGCCAAGGCGGGGCCGGCGCCAAGGGGTTTCGTGGTTTTGGACAGCGGCGCCAAGCCAGGGCAACATGACCGGACCAAACAGGAGGGAACCAGAATGGCCGATATTTCAAACTTCGAGGACGTGGCTCTGCCCGCGGACAAGGTCTGGGGCGTGATCGGAGACTTCGCCGGCATCCGCAAATGGGCCGTGCTGGTCGAGGGCGAAAGCGTCGAGGACACGCCCGCCGGAAAGGTCCGCACGCTGAACATGCCCGAGGGGCGGGTGGTGAAGGAACTGCTCGTTGCCCAATCGCAGTATGCCTACACCTACGGCATGGTGGATCGGCCGGAGATGCCTGGATACCGCTCGACCGTCGCCGCGGTTCCGCTGGATGCGAACACGACGCGGATCACGCTGATCGTTCACATGGATACGACCGAGGCGAACGAGGAAGAGGTTGTCGCGCGGTATACGCGCAGCCTGCGGGGAAATCTGCGGGCGATGAAGAAGGCTCTGGGCCTGGCGTAGGGCTGGTTCCGCGCCACCGGTTGGTGGCGCGGAGTTCCCTTACAGCGTCCGTGTCATGAGCAGCGCGCCGTCCCCATAGGTTGCCACGCAGGCCTGGACAGGGGTCTGGTCCGCGATCTCGAATCCGTTTCGGCGCCAGAAGTTCAGGGATTTTCCGACGGCGATCAGCGACATATGGGCCAAGCCCATCGCTCTCGCCTGCTGAACGAAACAATCGACGGCCCCATTGCCAAGCCGCAGGCCTCGCGCCGCTGGCAGCAAAGCCAAATCGTGAATGTGAAAACAGTCGGCGTCCCGCGGTAAACCGCCGAGCAGCGTATTCAGCGCCGGAGGCTGTTGGCGCAGGCAAGGGTGGCCGATGGCGTAGCCCTGGATCACCCCATCCGTCTCCGACACGAGGCAACCAGCCGCATACAGGCGCAGGCGTTCCGCGAAGACCGCGTCATCCTCCGGGTAGTCGGGATGCACGACGTCCGCGACACGTTCGACCCGCGCCAGGTCGGGCTGGGTCATCCTTCTCCATCCAACCATTCCGCTTCGGCCCTGTGTCAGGTCTACGCTGGGATCAGGCGGCAAGGCATAGCCGATGCGGCAATTGTCGGCCAGCGGCGGCCGGGCCATTGGCCTGGCTCGGGGCAAGCGATGCGGGCTTGATTGCCCCATGCGAGACACGCAAGGTTGCGAGACGGAGCCTGAGCGGCCTTAATGCCATTCGGAACACAACAAACGAGGAAACGACCATGGGACCCCTGGCAGGCGTAAAAGTGGTGGAATTCGCGGGGATCGGACCGGCGCCCATGGCCTCCATGATGCTGGCCGATATGGGCGCGACCGTGTTGCGGATCGACCGCACCAGTGCGGTCGATCTCGGCGTGCCCTTGCCCGAGAAATATGAATTCACCAAGCGCAGCCGAGCCGCGATCGCCCTGGATTTGAAGAAGCCGGAGGCGGTGGAGGTGGCGCTTCGCTTGATCGACGGCGCCGATGCCCTGATTGAGGGATTTCGCCCCGGTGTGATGGAGCGTCTGGGCCTGGGGCCCGAGGTTTGCCTGAAGCGGAACCCGAAACTGGTCTTCGGCCGGGTTACGGGCTGGGGGCAGGAGGGTCCGCTGGCGCACGCCGCAGGTCATGATTTGAACTACATCGCGCTCACCGGCGCCCTGCATGCGATTGGGCGCAAGGGGCAGAAGCCGACCCCGCCGCTCAATCTGGTGGGGGATTATGGCGGTGGCTCTCTGTACCTCATCACGGGGCTGCTCGCCGGCATCATCTCCGCGCGCGCCACTGGCAAGGGCCAGGTCGTGGATGCGGCGATGGTGGATGGCGCGTTGTCGTTGATGACGCCCATCTATGCCGGGAAGGCGGGCGGGCGGATGCCGAAGGAGCGGGGCGAGAACCAGTTGGATTCCGGCGCTTACTTCTACGAGGTTTATGAGTGCTCGGACGGCCAGTTCATCTCCATTGCCTCGATCGAGGCGCGGTTTCACGCGGAGCTGCTGCAACGTCTTGGCATTGATCCCGCGTCGTTGCCCGATCAGTGGCAGCGCGACCAGTGGGAGAACGTCAAGGAACGACTCTCGACGTTGTTCAAGACCAATACCCGGGATCATTGGTGCTCGGTGCTGGAGGGAACGGATGTTTGCTTCGCCCCGGTGTTGTCGATGGCGGAGGCGCACGCGCATCCCCACAATCAGGCGCGCCAGGCCTTCATTGACGTTGGTGGGATGACCCAGCCGGCCCCGGCGCCGCGCTTTCAGGGAACGCCCCTGGCGCATCCGACGCCACCCGGATCGGTTCGCGCACGGGACACGCTGAAGGCTTGGGGATTTTCCGACGCGGAGGCGGCGGGGCTGGATCGTTAGGGCCTGCATCCGGTTGTTGCGGGCCTCACTCGATCCCGGCTTTCGTCAAATAGAGCTGATGCATTCCCGTGGTTTGGTCATCCTTTTTGGGTGACCGTCACGGGTTGGGGCCGTCGGCCAGCTTCAACAGGGCTGCGCGGTCCGCCTTGGCCGTCGACAGGCGGGGCAGGGTGCCGAGCAATATCACGCGCGACGGCAACATATGGACGGGCAACCGATCCCGGAGGGCTTCGCGCAGGGACGCCGCCGAAGGCGCTGCATGCGCCGGATCAAGCACGACAAATGCAAGTAGCGTCGTCGCGCCATGCCGCTCGATCGGCAGGACCACGGCATCACGGATGCCGCCCAACGCGTGAATGGTGGCCTCGATCTCCCCCAATTCGACCCGTAGGCCGTTGATTTTCAGTTGCCTGTCCTTGCGTCCGAGGACAACCAGATTTCCGTCCGCTGAGATTCGTCCGAGATCGCCCGTGAAGTAGACGCGGCATGACGGGTCGACGCTGTCCACGAACAGCCGGCCCGCGACGCATCGCCCGTCCCGCCACTCTCCCAATGCGAGGTACCGGCTCCGCATCACCAACTCACCGACCTCACCGATTGGGCAAACGGACCCGTCCTCGGCCAGCAGTACGATTTCTCCCGCTGGATCAATACGACCCGCGGGGAGAGGCCCTGTGCCCACGACATCGGTGTCGGCGGGGCGCCAATCGAAATAGAGTGATTCCGTCGATCCATAGGTGTTCAGGATCAAACAGCTCGGCTGAAGGATCGGCCTCAGCAGAACGACATCGGACCAGAGTGGGGCTTCCCCGGTCAGCCGCAGGCATCGCAGATGCGCGAGCGCGGCGGGCGCTTCCCGCATGGTCGCAATCGCTCGCACCAGCGACGGTGTCGCGCGCAGGAATGTGATGCGATCGCGCTTGAGGCAATCCATCAGGCCGCGCAAGCCAACCTGGCGAAGATCAACATGATGCAGCGTACCGCCGACGAAAATCGAGGCGAACAGGTTGGTGAGGCCGGGTAACGCGCCCGGGGAACTCGCCCCGTAGACAATGCGATCGTCATGAGAAAGGTTCGACCAGCCACCCAGCAGGTCAGCCCGATGGCCCATGCCGCGATGTCCATGCACGACCAGTTTGGGTGCTCCGGTCGAACCGGATGTTGCGATCAGGATCGCCGGCGCATCGAGCGAGATCGTGTCGGCCTGTGCGGTCAATGGGTACGACGGGGGCGTCAGGTCCGCATCGTCAAGGACAAGATACCGAACGCCATCGACCGCGGGCGCCGACGAGTTTCCGGGTGACGCGAGAACAAGCGACACGCCGGCCGCTTCCATGATCCCTAGGTTGCGCGCGAGCGGGTTCGACATGTCGATTGGAAGTACGACGCGGCCCGCCGCCAGCACCCCAAGAATCGCGGCACTGTACAGCAGCGCGTCCTCCAGCATGATCGCGACCGGACCATCAGGCGCGCCGGATTGGTCAATCCGACCAGCGATGTGCTGGATGACGTCCCAAAGCTGGCGATAGGTCACCATCCGGCCGTCGCTGCTAATGCTCGGGTGATCTGGCCATTTCCGGGCTGCATCCGCGCACGACGCCAACAGCGATCGTTCCGGGAAACGCGGGACAACCTGATTTCGGCTCAGGCCAACGGCGTTGGCCTGAGTCCGAGCCGCCTGCCACACGGACTCAGTGGGGAATGGCGGAGCGGTATCCTCGGTCGCCCCGCCCGCCAAATGTCCCGTTTCCGTGCCGAGCATTGGTATAATTCCTATCGTGCGTGGGCCATGGATGGATCTTGCGGAAGATTGTTTATCCGACTGATGAGATATCCTGTCCGTTGATGACGGCCAAGATACCGCCCACGCATCGTTACCAACTCTCCTCGCCGCAAGCGGTCGGTGGCCGGCGGCTGCTACGAAATCGTGATCCCGCTATCGACCGCGTAGACATGCCCCGTGACCATGCGGGATTCCTCCGACCCAAGAAACACGGCCATATTGGCGATATCTTCCGGCTCAATCAGCCCAACCAGATGCAACGCGGCCATTTTCGTGATGCGTGGGACCCCGGACTCAAGGCGGCCACGCACACGGTCTGTCATCGTCGCCGATGGCGCGATGGCGTTGACGCGAACCTTCTGTGGGGCAAACTCGACGGCCATCGAACGGGTTATCGCGGCGATGCCGCCCTTTGCGGCCGTGTAACAATCCCGCCCCGCGATCCCCATCAACGCGACATTCGATGCCATGTTGATGACCGCTCCGCCACCTGACGCGATGATCGCGGGGATCCCGAAGCGGCATCCCAAAAACGTGCCGAACAGATCCAGGCGAATGGCGCGCCAGAACTCCTCCAGCGGCACATCGACCACCGTGCTGTCCACCGGTGTCGAGCCGCCCGCATTGTTATGCAGGATATGCAGGCCGCCGAAGTGGCGCACGGCCGTCTCGATCGCCGCCTTGACGCTGTCTTCCTGTGTGACATCGGTCGTAACGGCAATACAGGCGCCGCCCGCCTGGCTCACGATGTGGGCGGTCTGCTCGCCCGAGGCGCTGTTGATTTCAGCCACAACGACCTTTGCCCCCTCCGCCGCCATCGCGCTCGCCGTCGCTCGGCCTATCCCCGTTCCCGCGCCGGTTATCAGGGCAACCTTCCCCTCCAGACGTGCCATCGTTTCCTCTCCCTTTTCACAAATTTGTGCTGAAGCGTCCGGCGCCGCTCGGGCGATGTCAACATTTGGCCGCCCTGCCGCGACGGAGCCTCATCGCGTGGCGCGCGTTGAAGCCATTGCCTGCGACCGGCATGCCGGCTTAGCCTGCATCTACGTCAGTCAGCGGGAGCGACCGCTGACGCGAACAAGACCGCCACATCAATGATGGCGGACCGAATACAAAGTTTGGGAGCCAAGACGATGAAACGACGCATGTTCATGACCAGCGCGGCCGCCGCATCGGTTGCGCCGACCAAGTTCGCGATAGGCCAATCGGCGAAGGCGCGCACGCTGATCTTCGTGCCGCAGGCCAACCTGACCGTGCTGGACCCGATCTTCACCACCGCGCAACCCACCGTGCATCACGGTTGGGCGATCTATGATCTGCTGTTCGGCGTCACGTCCAAGCTCGAACCCAAGCCGCAGATGGCCGAGGGTTACACGCTGTCGGATGATGGCCGCACCTACCTGATCAAGCTGCGCGAGGGACTGAAGTTCCATAATGGCGAACCAGTGCGCGCGCAGGATTGCGCGCCGAGTCTGGCACGTTGGGCGGCGCGGGAAACGCTCGGGCAGACGATGTGGCAATACGTGGATAGCTGCACGGCGCAGGACGACCGCACCATCAAGATCGTCCTGAAGCGGCCTATCCCGATCTTCATCGAGGCCATCGCGCGGGGCGGTGCCTCGGTCGCCTTCATGATGCCGGAACACGTGGCGAAGACGGATCCGTTCAAGCAGATATCGGATACGACAGGCTCCGGCCCCTACAAGTTCCTGCCTGGAGAGTATGTCTCCGGCGCGTTCGTCGCCTATTCAAAGTTCGATGGCTACGTCCCGCGCCAGGAGCCCGCGGAGTGGATGGTCGGCGGCAAGGTCGCGCATTTCGAGCGTATCGAATGGCGGATCATCCCCGATTCCGCGACCGCCGCCGCCGCGCTGCAAAGCGGCGAGGTGGATTGGTATGAGCAGGTGCAGCCGGACCTGGTGGCGCTGCTGCGGAAGGACCCGGGCATTCAGCTCGGGCTGCACAATCCCACCGGCTATAACGGCGTTCTCCGGTTCAACCATCTGCACCCGCCGTTCAACAACGTGGCCGTGCGGCGTGCCGTGATGATGGCGGTCAATCCGTCCGACTACATGGCCTCCGTGACCGCCGGCGATGAGAGTTCTTACCAGAACTGCCATTCCGTGTTTCCCTGCGGCAGCAAGTATGGCCTGCCCGCGGGCAAGGAGGCGATGCAGGCCAATCTCGACAAGGCGCGCCAGATGCTCGCGGCGTCCGGCTACAAGGGTGAGAAGGCGGTCGTGTTGAGCCCGACCGATCTGACCACGGTGGGGCCGTTCGGCGACGTCACGTATGATCTGTTGAAGAAGATCGGGATGAACGCCGAACTTGTGGCAACGGACTGGGGCTCGGTCGTGCAGCGGCGCGTGTCCCGCGAACCGGTGGAAAAGGGCGGCTGGTCGGTCATCCATACGTGGCGCCCCTCGACGATCGGCTACACGCCGATCGAGCACAGCCAAATCCGCGGCCTGGGCCGCACCGCCTGGTTCGGCTGGTACGCGGATGATGAAATGGAGACAATGACCCGCCGCTTCGTGGAAACAACCGATGAGGCGGAGCGCGACGCGACGGTAATGCAGATCCAGAAGCGGGCATTCGACCAGGTGCCGTATGTGCCGCTGGGAACGTTCCAGATCAGGTCCGCCTATCGCAAGAGCCTGGTGGGCATGGTCGAAGGGACCGCGCCGTATTTCTGGAACGTCCGACGCGCGTGAAGATGAAGGGCGGCAGGCGGGGAGGGGGCGACCCCTCTCCGTTCCGCCGGCATAGCAGAGGGGAACGCGGAAATGCCTGAAGCAGACACAAGCGTGATACAGCGCCTGACCCCAATGCCAGGCGAGCCGGCGCATCACGGATTTGAAGCCCTTCGACCGATGGGAACGGTCACAACCAAAACCTTCTCTCACCTCGTTCCCCGTCCCATCGTGCCCGCGCTCGGCGCCGAGATTTCCGGGATCGACCTGCGGCAGCCAAGCGCGGAGGCGCAGGCTGAAATCCGAGAGGTGCTGATCGATCGCAAGGTGCTGGTGTTCCGCGATCAGGACCTCTCACCCCATCAATACGCGGCGTTCCTGAGGATCTTCGGTTCGCCGGTGAAGGAAGACATGGTGGTGGATGCCAACCACCCCGCGGAGGTCGGCGCGATCCATACCCGACCCAATGAACAGCAGCAGATCAATTTCTGGCACATGGACCATTCGTTCCGCGAACTGCCGACGCGCGTCCTCTCGTTGTACGCGAAGCTCCTGCCGCCGGTTGGTGGTGACACGTTGTTCGCCAGCTTGGAGGCCGCCTACGACGCGCTATCGGACGAAATGAAGGATCGGATCGACGGCCTGCACTGCAACCATCGCATGACGCCAACCCAGAATACGAAGCGCCGCTACACGCAGGAGCAGACGGAGGCGCTGGCAAAGGCGCCGCCCATCATTCATCCCCTGGCGCCCCGCAATCCAGAGAACGGCCGGCGATATCTGTTCGTCAACGTACCGATCTATTGCCGGAGCATCGTCGAACTGCCGACGGCGGAGGGCGATGAACTGCTGCGTGAACTGTATCGCCACGTCCAGAGGCCGGAATTCCATTTCCGCCTGACCTGGCAACCGAACACCGTTGTCGTCTGGGAAAACAGCCATACGCTGCATTACCCGGTGTCCGATTACTTCCCGCATGAGCGCAAGCTTTGGCGCGGGGTAATCGACGCGACCGAGGCTGACAGACCCAGGGCGGCCATCCCGGCCCACGCTTAGCATTGGCGGGCTCGGGCGCGGACCGCCGAACGGGCGTCAGGTCTGTTCTGCGACCGCCAGACCAATGCGTCCCAGGCCGGGCAGCTTCAGGGCGGGTCTGCGGACGTCTATGCCAACGACCCCGCCGAGGAAGTTGATCTCGATCCCTTCGACCCAGCCCACCGTCAGGCCGACCAATCCACCGAGTGACACCCGCAGCCCCGTGCCCGATGCCGTGCGCCGCAGCCACCAATCATCATAAGGGTAATCCTTGCCGATGGCGGTGGGCGGAAGCACCATCCGAGCCTCCGGCACGGCATCGAACACGGCGGCCACGAAAGTGTTTGAATTCGGGCCCGGCCAGGCGCGGTAGTCTCCCTGATTGCGCCATGCAAACCGCTCGATCGCCGCTTCGATCCGCGGGATCATGGCGGCGGCTGCCGGTCCTTCGGCCGTGAAGATCGCGTCCGGGGCACGTCCGAACCAGCGGCCATCGGGCACGAAGCCGTTCACTCGGATCGGGTCACCCCAGGCGGTGTAGTCGTAGCGCGTGTAGGTCGTGGCGCCGGCCGGCTTGACCACAATCCAGCTATGGACCGCGAAGACGCCGCGCCAACGGACCGTGGGCGCGGCAAAGACCCGCACGATCGCTGGTTGGTGCTCAGATGCGGGAGGCAGATGTCCGACACTGGATCGATCCGCTGTCCACCAGCCAGCGCCGACGCCGGTGAACTGGTGAAACACGGCGGCAACGGTGATGGGGAAGACGAAGAACGAGAGGAACAGCAGGAGCGCGAGCTTTGTGGTGGTCATGATGCCCGCCTATGTTTGACCATAGCGCCGGCGGCGCAAGGCCAGGACCCGATCTTGCCGGGGCGCGTCCGCCGGAGTGGACATCACGGCGGGAAACGTTGATCAGGGGCCGACGCTCTCAGCGTATCTCCACCAAAGGGTTGCCAACCGGATGAATGCCGCCAGATCCGCCCCCGCCGCAGGCCGCAATCGGGAGCCAATCCTGTGGGTGCTGCGTGATCTTTTGCCAGGACCCGTGCATGTCCTGGAGATCGCCAGCGGCACGGGCGAACATGCCATGTGGTTCAGCAGCGCGTTACCCGAACTGACATGGCAACCGACCGACCGAGACCAGGACGCGCTGGGCAGCATAGCGGCCTGGCGTGACAGGGCAGGGCCGCCCAACCTGCGCCCGCCGCTACGTCTCGACGCCTCGGCGGTCAGCTGGCCGATTGACCAGGCCGACGCTGTCGTCGCGATCAACATGATCCATATTGCCCCCTGGACCGCCACGATCGGCCTGATCGGCGGCGCCGAACGCGTGCTGACGGCAGGCGGGTTGCTGTTCTTCTATGGGCCGTTCCGTGAAGGAGGCGTCCACACCGCCGACAGCAACGCGGCGTTCGATGCGGATTTGCGGGCGCGCGACCCATCCTGGGGCATACGTGACCTTGATGAGATCGCCGCCCTCGCCAGCCAGCACGGGTTCATGGCGCCCGAACGGATTCCGATGCCGGCGAACAACCTGAGCGTGGTGTTCCGCCGGCGTTGAGGCGTGGAACCGGCTGCCGTCCGAGGTTCGCCGCTCCGATCACCGCCCGCCCTGGGTCGTAGTCCGTAGTTCGGCGGTGAGATCGGCGATACGCTTCTGCACGCTTTGGCGGAGCGATGCGCTCGTGTGGGATTTCATGCCTGCCAGGGTTTCCCGAAGCTCACGCAGCAGCTTTTCCTTCTCGGCCCGTGACCGGTTGACCGGCTGGTTGTCCGAACGCTGACCTTCGAAGGCACGCATGGTCTCTCCTTGCTGCAACCCGGGGCGACGCGACTCGGCCAGGCGCGCGGGACCTCGGGGGCCGCTCATGGCACCGTCGGCGGGATTGCTCAACGGACACGTTGATCGCCGCGCACTTGCATGTTCCCGCCCTTGTCGGCGACGATGCCGGAAATCCATGAGAGGGAACGCGCGATGAATGACATGATCGAGGCCGTGGCCGCCCCGCGGAACATCTCCCGCGCCGAACACGATGCGGGGATGGCGGCCTATCGCGCGGCGGGGCAACGCCTGGCCGAGGAAATCGGTAATCGCGGTCCCCTGCGGCTGACCGATGACGGCGCGCTGCATCCCGACATTCAGGCCGCCTATTGGCGCCACGGGTACTACGTCTTCACCGGCGTCATCGACCAGGCCGAGATCGCCGCCCTGCGCGCCGACGCGCAAAACATGCTTGACCGGGCGCCGATCGGGCCGGACGCGACCGTCGACGCGCAAGGACGTCCGGCTCTGGGCCTGGACTTCGCCCGCGTGCCGTACCGCTTCACCCGGCCGCTGGCCGATCCCTGGGGTGGCACGGCGATCCTCGGCGGGCGGCATCCGGCGCAGATGGCCCAGCCGAAGGCGGATGCGGACGCGCCCGAGCATGTCGTCTTCCTGATGTATGCCATGTGCCAGACCATGCCGTCCGGCCTGCGCCTGTATGGGCATCCGAAGCTGCTTGCGGCGGCGCAGTCGATCAACGGTACCGATTTCGTACCCTTCAACGATGCGATCTTCGTGAAGCAACCCGGCCTCGGCGGTTCCGTCGCCTGGCATCAGGATGGGGTCACGCATTGGAACAACCCGGCATGGGATGAGGGCATTCACGGCTTCAATTTCCAGGTCCAGCTCTACCCCGCCACCGTCGGCAATTGCCTCTGGGTCATCCCCGGCTCCCACAAGCTCGGCAAGGCGGACATCAAGTCGATGGTGCGGGAGAATGGCGGCAGTGAGCAGTTGCCCGGCGCCGTTCCCCTGGTGTGCGCCGCGGGCGATGTAACCATGGTCAACCGGCAGATGGTACATGGGTCCTTCGCGAACAGCTCGCCGGATCTGCGGATCTCGCTGACCTTCGGGTTCCATCGGCGCATATCCGTGCTGGGCCAGAAGGCCGCGCTGGCGATCGAGGACACGCAGGCGACCTATGATGAGAAGCGCATCTTCGAACGCGCATCCGTGATCCAGGTCGCGATCGACGCCCGCCACCAGGCCTTTCCCGAGGAACCGGTGTTCGCCTATCAGCCGTTCCGTGGCCAGGAGGACCAGTTCCGCTTCACGCCGGAGACGTTCGATCGGGTGATCCGCGACTACAACACCAAGGACCTGTCCATCTGAGGCAGGCAGGGGGAGGCTGACGAATGTCCGCAACCGCTGAACGCATCGCGTCCGGCCAGACCGACGCGCCACCCGCGACGCCGATCCGGCCGGCGCCGGTCTTTGTCTGGCCGCCGCAACCGGCCGCCTTGTTCCGGTTCCTGTTCGGCTTGCCTGGATACTTCCTGCCGCTGAACATCCTGTACATGGGCGCTGCCATCGTGACCTGGTTCGCGCTGACGCCCGAACTCGCGCGGATGGCGCATTTCCAGTGGGACTGGGTCGCGATCGTCTACGGCCGCAACCTCGGCCTGACGTTCCTGGTCTATGGCGGCCTGCATCTGCGGTTCTACATCCTGAAGGCGCAGGGCAACCGCTATATGCTGAACCGGCGGGAGCCCCTGGCCACGAATCGCCGCTTCCTGTTCGGCAGCCAGGTGCGGGAGAACATGTTCTGGACCGCGTTCAGCGGCGTCGGCATCTGGACGGCGTATGAGGTCGTGACGCTGTGGGCCTTCGCCAACGGCTACATCCCGATGCTGAACTGGGAAACGCATCCGATCTATTTCGTGCTGCTGTTCTGCGCGATCCCGATGATCCGCGACGCGCATTTCTATTTCATCCACCGCCTGCTGCACTCCGGCTTCCTATACAAGCGCTTTCATGCGCTGCACCATAAGAACACCGATATCGGCCCGTGGTCGGGCATGTCGATGCACCCGGTGGAGCATGTCCTGTATTTCAGCGGCATCCTGATCCACTGGGTTCTGCTGTCGCATCCGCTGCACGCGATCTTCCACGTGCAGCAAACCGGCCTCGCGCCGGCATTGGGGCATGTCGGATTCCACAAGCTGCTGACGAAGCGCGAGAATGTTTACGGCATCGGCCAGCGCTACTTTCACTTCCTGCATCACCGGTATTTCGAGTGCAACTACGGGGGTGATGGCACCGTGCCGCTCGATAAATGGTTCGGCAGTTGGCACGATGGAACGCCCGAGAGCCACGAACTCATGCGTAGCCGGCGCGCGAAGGTGCATGGGAGCTGATGCTGCCTGGGGGATGGAGAGGGCGCGGCGGTTGCAAATACCAGGACCCTCGCGTGGCCCTTCGGCGCGACAGTGGAAATGTTAGCGGCCTGTGCTGGGTTTGGTCGCGATCCTGTTGGGCGGGCGGAATGGCCGTACTGGCCCGCGACTGACCTGAGGGAGGTGGTCAGCGTGCTTCGGCGGTTATGTGCCCAACATTTGGCGGATGGGGTGTCTGCATTTTTCGTCAACTATATAGCTGACAACAAACAATATAATCCCGGAAATACCGTCGAAACTCCCCACACACTCCCCACATATCGGCCGGAAAATGGCGCCGCCACTCAATCCGCCGCGTCCGCCAGCGCCGCGCGCATCTCAGCAGCCGCCGCCCGATCAGCGGCGATTCGCTCGGCCCGTGCCGCCTTGTTCTGTGGCAAAAAGGCAACGCGGGTGTGGGTCGGGCAGTAGCTCCGGCCGAGGTCAGCCACCGGATCGCCACAGACCACCATGGCGCGCGGCCGGCTCACGTCGAACGTGACGGGCCATTGGCACCCGCGCCGGCACATGGCCACGGACGCCCGCCGCCCATCCCCAGGCCCAGACCGGGCCGAGCCGGAGCGCCACCGCCACCGCCACCACCGCCAGCACCCGCGCCCGCCGACGGGTCGAAGATCACCGCGCCCGCCGGCAAAGGCTCGGAACGCCGGCCGCCATACAGCAGTTCGCGCCTCGCCCTCTCGACCGATCCCCAACCGATCGGCCCGGCCGGACGCGGATCGTCCATGGCCCAGATCGGCGGCTGGGCCATGGGCACGGCCATCGGTTCCGCCGCGCGGATCAGCGCCACCGCGCGCAGGATCGCACCGAGGCGCCATAGGCCCGGCCCCTGAAAGCCAGTCGCGGCGATAGCGCATGCGCGCGGTCCCGAGCATTCAACGCCGCGCCGTTCACACCATCGTTGCAGCCGCAACGGCCAGCGAGGATCGAAGCGCCAGCCTGCAACAATCGCGGATCGCAGCCGGTCAACGTCGCGATTCCCCCCAGGCGCGTGCCCTTGGAGCGCGGGAATCACTCCGGATAGTTCCGCCGGAAACGTGATGGTCGTCATGAAACCCCCTGAATATGTCTCGGCCTTTGGCATAGCACCCGGAGATGCTTGCAACTGTGCCAAGCATAGCGGAAAGGTAACGTGCCGCAACATCGCGGCATCAACTTGAAAGGCTACCAAATGACTCCCGGTTTCATTCAGTCCATCCGCTCCACCCGCTCCGGCGGCCTCGGCATGAACCGCGATTTCGGCCGCTCGGTCGGTCGCGATTTCGGTCACTCCGTCAACCGCGACTTCGCCGGCCAGCGCAGCCGCTTCAGCATCACGACCGATGACTCGGGCAAGCCCTCCGTCCGCCTGGATGAAGGCGAGACGGGCAAGATCGTCGTGAACACCGACGGCTCTTTCTCGGTCGTCGTCACCCCCAAGCCGGCCGCTTCCGCCGCCGCCACGCCGCCCGCCACCGCGCCGGCCGAGCCGGTCGAAACCGCCAGCCGCCGCGCGTTCGCCCGGTTCGGTCGCGCGTTCGCCGGTCGCAGCAACGCCGCCGCTCCCGATGGGCTGAGTTCGGAACGCTCCCAACGGTCGAAGATTTGTAACTCCCAAGCACCCCCTGGGTGAGTCCGATTGGCAACAATGGGTTCCTGTTTTC
>CAMCDA010000048.1 GCA_945873195.1 Asaia bogorensis | reverse complement strand
GGCCATGACGGAGGGGGAGGAGGTGGTGGCACCACCGCCCCTTGCCCCACCCATCGCCATTGGGGGGACGGCGGCGGCGGCCACACCCACGCCGGCTGATCCCGCCACCACCCCATCCCCGATATAAACAACCGACGTCCCAGCCTGCGCCCAACCCTCCAGCGCCACGGCGGCAGCCAATCGATCCGGCCCCCAGGGCCGCGGCACCACGGCCGCCAAGCGGGACCGTGCCTCCGGCACCGCCATCGGGCCGAGAACACGCGGAGCCTCCCCGGCCCCATCCGCGGCCGTTGCCAAAATCGCCACCGGCCGCCCGGCTCGTCCGGCCCGATCCAGCACGGCCCCAGCCGCCTCCATCCGCCGCGACCAGTCGGGGGCCGAGGCCCAGCCATTGTCGATCACCAGCAGAACCGGGCCGGTACCGCTCATGGAAGCCCCCGCGTCCAGCACCGGTCGCGCCAGCGCCGCGATCACCAGCCCCGCCGCGACCAGGCGCAGCAGCAGCAGCCACCACGGGGTCCGCGCCGGCGTTTCCTCCCGCGCATTCAGCCCCAGCAGCAGGCGGATCGCGGGAAAATTCTCGGTGCGCGGGGCGGGCGGCGTGACGCGCAGCAGGAACCACAGCACCGGCAGCATGGCCAGCGCGGCCAGGATCCAGGGTTCGGCGAAGATCACCGCACACCCAGGGCGGTATAGAGCGTCAGCAACGCGGCCTCGGGCGGGTGGTCCGTCCGGTGCACGCCAAACCCGAACCCCGCGGCGGCGCAGATCGAGGCCAAACCCTCCTGCTGCGCCCGCAGCCGATCCATATAGGCATCCCGCACCCCACTGACTCGAGGGATCAGCGTGTCCCCATCCTGCTCCACCCCGCGAAACCGGATGCGCCCGTCATAGGGCAGCAGCGCCTCGGCCGGATCGAGCACCTGCAGCAGATACCCCCGCGCCGGCAGCGACGACAAAGCGCCCACCACGGCCTGGATATCCTCCAAGGGTGAAAGAAAATCCCCGATCAGCACAATCGTCGCATGGCGTGGCAGGCGGATGCGCGGGGGGACGCCTTCCTCGGCCTGGTCCAGTTCCAGATCGATCGCCAGCCTGTCCAGCGCGGTCCGTCCGGCCAAAGGGCGGGCGCCGTCCTTCATCAGCATCACGCGTTCCCCGCCACGCAACAGCAGCGAGGCCAGCGCGAGCAGCAGCAGCGACGCCCGCTCCCGCTTCTCGATCGTCGTCTCCCGCGAGTGCCAGCGCATCGACGCCGAGGAATCCCGCCACAGGCAGACGGTCTGCGCCGCCTCCCATTCGGTTTCTCGCACGAACCAGCCATCTGGCGCGGGGCGGCCGGACTTGGCGGACTGCCGCCAGTCGATGCGGCCCAGCGGGTCGCCGGCCACGTAGCGGCGGAACTGCCAGAAACTGTCCCCCTGCCCCACGCGCCGCCGCCCGTGCACGCCCTGGGCCACCGTCGCCGCCACCCGCTCCGCCGCGATCAGCAGCGGCGGCAGGCGGATGGCCAGCGCCTCCGCCCGTCGCGCAGCGATGCCGGGAGCCAAGGGGGCAGCCATCGGATCAGCCAAGGCGGGACACCAGCCGATCGATCACATCGGACAGCACAACCCCATCCGCCCGGGCCGAGAAATTCAGCGCCATCCGATGCCGCAGCACCGGCCGAGCCAACGCGGCCACGTCATCGATGCTCGGCGCCAACCGGCCTTGGAGCAGTGCCCTCGCCCGACTGGCCAGCATCAGGGCCTGGGCAGCGCGCGGGCCGGGACCCCAGGCGACATGGCGGCGGATGGTGTCGTCGGGGGATGTCTCCGGTCGGCCGCCGCGCACCAGGCCGAGGATGGCATCCACCACCTTTTCCCCCACCGGCACCCGGCGGATCAGGGCCTGGGCGGCCAGCAATTGCTCGGGGCCCATGGCCTGGACCGGCTTTTCATCGGCGGCGCCCGTGGTCGCCAGCAGCATTGTCCGTTCCGCATCCAGATCGGGGTAGGTCACCACGATCTCCAGCAGGAAGCGGTCGAGTTGCGCCTCTGGCAGCGGATAGGTGCCTTCCTGCTCGATCGGGTTCTGCGTCGCCAACACGTGGAAGGGGCGCGGCAAGGGATGTTCCACACCGCCCACGGCGACGCGCTGTTCCTGCATCGCCTGCAATAAAGCCGATTGGGTGCGCGGGCTGGCGCGGTTGATTTCGTCGGCCATCAGCAACTGGCAGAACACCGGGCCGGGGACGAAACGGAAGGAGCGCCGGCCCTCGGTATCGTCAAGCACCTCACTGCCGACGATATCGGCGGGCATCAGGTCGGGGGTGAACTGCACGCGCTTGGTGGCCAGGCCGAGGACGACGCCCAGGGTTTCGACCAGGCGGCTTTTGCCCAGGCCCGGCACGCCGACCAGCAGCACATGGCCGCCCGACAGCAGGGTGATCAGCGTCTGGTCCACGACCTCATCCTGGCCGAAGATCACCTTCCCGACCGCGGCCCGCACCTGCGCGATGCGCGAACCCAACGCCTCCACCGCGCCCAGAATGGCCGAGGGATCGGCGTTCGGCATCAGGAATCTGGGATCGGTCGGATCGGCGGCGGACGGAACGGGACCGGCTGACATGCGCGCGAACCTCCTGCACTTGAACAACCCGGACCCCTTGGGCAAATCCCTCGGGAGGGGCAAGACACGGTTTCGTTCCCATCGGACTCGTCCGGGGGGATGCTACCGGGGATGATGCTACCTATATCCCGGCCTTCAAGGATAGTTTTCCCGGTGATTGGAGACCAACAGGTGAGCGACGGCAACATGCCCTGCCCCTTCGCCGTTCAAGCGCCCCCGTTCGACGCTTTGTCGGCGGCGCCCGCTGACGTGCCAGCGCTTTCGGTGCCGCCCTCGCTTTCCGTGCCCCCTTCGCACGCGGAACCGGCGTCGCTTGCCATACCGGCGTCGCTGGACGCCCTGCTGCCGCCACCGCGTCCCCGGCGCCCGCCGGTGGAACTGGGCGACATCCCGTTCCTGATCCAGCGCGATGGCGTGTGGCTGTATCGCGGCAGCCCGATCAATCGGAAGGAGATGGTCTGCCTGTTCGCCTCGGTCCTGCGGCGGGAAGCGGATGGCAGTTGGTGGCTGAAGACCCCGGCCGAACGCGGGCGTATTCAGGTGGAGGACGCGCCGTTCGTGGCGGTGGAGCTAGATTGGACAGGTGAAGGGCGGGAGCAGACCTTGTCCTTCCGCACGAACATCGACCAGGTGGTGACCGCGGGGCCGAACCACCCGATCCGGATTGCGCAGGACCATCCCGACTCCGATCCAATCCCCTATCTGCTGGTCCGGCCTGGTGAAGGCCAGGCGGGGATCGAGGCGCGAATCAGCCGAGCCGTGTATTATGAGTTGGTAGCGCTGGCCGAACCGGAATGCGTCGGCGGGCGGCAGATGCTGGGCGTCTGGAGCCGTGGCTGTTTCTTCCCGCTGGGCGATCTGCCCGTGGATGACGAATAAGGGAAACGTGTGACCGCCGATGAGCTTCGCATTCGGCTGGCCGCCATCGCGGCGGAACCGAACCACACCCTGATCGCCTATGGCGAGGAAATGCTGGACGAACTGCCGCGCCCTCCGATCCCGGCGGCGGTCCTGGTGCCCGTCGTGTTGGGTCCTCGGCCGAGCATTCTGCTGACCAAGCGGACGGCGCATCTGAAGAAGCATGCGGGGCAGGTCAGTTTCCCTGGCGGGCGGATTGATCCGGAGGATGCGCATCCGGAGGCCGCCGCGCTGCGGGAGGCCGAGGAGGAGATCGCGCTCAAGCCCTCGGACGTGCAGGTTCTCGGCCGGATGGCGGATTATGTGACGGGGACCGGGTATCGGATTACCCCGGTGTTGGGGCTGCTGCCGCCGGGCCTGTCCTATCGGCCCTCACCCGATGAGGTGGAGGCGGTGTTTGAACTGCCGATCCATGTGCTGTTGGACCCGAACGCGCCTCGGCGGGAGCCGCATCCGGTGCGCGGGCAGATGCGGCAGTATTGGGTGTGGCCGCATCCGGAGTTTTTCATCTGGGGCGCGACGGCGGCGATCCTGAAGCATCTGGCGGAGAAGCTGACCGAGGGGCGTGGGTGATGGGGATGGCGCGAGTTCTGCTCCCTCCCCCCTTGAGGGGGAGGGCTAGGGTGGGGGGTTTCCCGGCACGGACGGGGGGGCATTCACCCCTCCCCCCATCCCCCTCCCTCAAGGGGAGGGGGGGAAGGTCCATGCCTTGCGTTCCCCACCCATGATCCGCATCCTCGAAATCGCCCTGTTCCTGGCCCCCTTCGCGCTGTTCGCCGCGTGGCGGCTCTGGGCGCCGCACACGGAGATCGGGGGGCGGCATCTGATCGCGCTCGCCGTCGCGCTGGCTGTCTGTTTCGGCCTGCTGGCGTTCTTCCGCATGGAGGACGCGGAAGCTCCGAACGCGACATATGTCCCCGCGCATCTGCAGGGCACCACCATCGAACCCCCCGCCGCCAAGCCGTGACCGAGGTCGCTGTCCGGCGCCTGTGTCCCCTGCCCGCTTTCCTGTCCGATCCCGCGTTGATGGCCGTGCTTGATGCCCTTCCGACGGCGCGCGTGGTGGGTGGAGCCGTGCGCGATGCGCTGGCTGGACGCCCGGTCGCGGATATCGATCTGGCGACACCGGATCGGCCGGAGGCCGTGATGGCAGCCCTCGCAAGCGCCGGGCTGCGGGCCGAACCGACCGGGTTGTCGCATGGCACGGTGACGGCGATCGCGTTCGGCCGAGGGTTTGAGGTAACGACCCTCCGCCTGGATGTCGAAACCGACGGCCGCCATGCCATTGTCGCCTTCACGGACAACTGGCGGGAGGACGCGGCGCGTCGGGACTTCACGTTCAACGCCATGTCGATGACGCGTGATGGTGGGTTGTTCGATTATTTCGATGGGCAGGCCGATCTGGCGGCCGGAATCACCCGGTTTGTCGGTGATCCGGCGGTGCGGATCGCGGAGGACTACCTGCGTATCCTCCGGTTCTTTCGGTTCCATGCGCGGTATGGGTCGCGCGTGCCCGATGCGGCGACCGAGGCCGCGATCCGCGCCGGCGTCCCCTTCCTGGCCGGGCTGTCGGTGGAACGGGTCTGGAGCGAGCTGCGGCGTATCCTCGCTGCGCCCGATCCGCGGGTGGCGGTCCGGCTGATGGCGGATTTCGGGGTGCTGGCGGTGGTGATGCCGGAGGGGTTCGCGCTGGATCGGCTGGATCGGCTGATCGGCGGGGGCGCGCCGGAGGACCCGGTGCTGCGGCTGGCGGCGCTGCTGGAGGGTGATTCAGACGAGCGGCGGGGCGGGAATTCGGTGGCGCTGGCGGTTCGGTTGAAACTGTCGACGGCGGAGCGGGTTCGGCTGGTGGAGCTGCGCCGGACGGAGGTGCCTCAGCCGGGGTATGATGACGCGGCGCTGCGGCGGATGCTGGCGGATACGCCGGCCGCGATGCTGATCGATCGGTGTTGGCTGGCGGATGACGCGGCGCCTGGGTGGGCCGAGGTCCGGGATCGGCTGGGCGCAATGAAGCGGCCGGTGTTTCCGCTCGAAGGGCGGGATGTGGTGGCGCTCGGCGTGCCGCCCGGGCCGGCCGTGGGGCAGTTGCTGGCCGAGGCTCGGGCGCGGTGGCTGGATGGTGGCTGTGTGGCGGACCTGGATGGGGTACGGGACAGCCTCGCCGCAATTCTCCCCCTCCCCTTGAGGGAGGGGGCCGGGGGGAGGGGTAGCAACCCCCGGGTCGGTGCCACTTCGCGCGCGATCGCCCACAGTCAGACTTCATCATCCGGCGGCGGTGCCGCTGCTCCCCCCACCCCGGCCCTCCCCCTCAAGGGGGGAGGGAGAAATAGGGCAGCCCCCTCTTGAAGTAGGTTCGGCCTACCTTGCGCCGGTTGGGACCTTGTTGAACGGCATCCCCTTGTCCGCTCGGATATCCCCCGGCAACCCGAGCACCCGTTCCGCGATGATGTTCCGCAGGATCTCGTCCGACCCGCCAGCAATCCGCGCGCTCGGCGACGACAGCAAAGCGGACTGGAACATGCCATAGGCCTCGGTCAAATCGTCATCGACCACCAACCCGCCATTGCCCATCAGATCCAGCCCGAAGCTCGCGATATCCTGCAACTTCGACGCGTTCACCAACTTGGCGATGGAGTTCTCCGGCCCCGGCGTCTGCCCCTTCGACATCGCCGTCATCGTCCGGAATCGGGTGAACTTCAGCCCCTGGGACCTAGCGTACCACTCCGCGATCCGTTCCCGCACCGCGGATGACCGGATCGCCGGCTGGCCGTCGATCATCACCGAGCGTGACAGTGCCACCAGGTCATCGACATCGGGGCGGGCGACCTCTCCGACCGCGAGGCGTTCGTTCATGAGCGTGGTGATCGACACGCGCCACCCCGCGCCAACCGAGCCCAGGCGCTGGGCATCCGGCACGCGGACTTCGGTGAAGAACACCTCATTGAAATGGCTGGTGCCGGACATCTGGTGGATCGGGCGGACGTCGATCCCCGGGGTCTTCATGTCCAGGAAGAAGAAGGTCAGGCCTTCATGCTTGGGCACGTTCGGATCGGTGCGGACGACGATGATGCCGAAATCGGACAGATGCGCGCCCGAGGTCCAGATCTTCTGCCCGTTGATCACCCAATCATCGCCGTCCCTTTCGGCGCGCGTCCGCAGCGCGGCCAGATCGGAGCCGCCGGCCGGCTCGCTGAACAATTGGCACCAGACTTCCTCACCGCGCAAAGCCGGCGTGACGTAGCGTTCCAGTTGCTCCGGCTTGGCATAGGCCATCATGGTCGGGATGCACATGCCCAGCCCGATCTCGAACAACCCGCGGGGGATGGCATAGGCCTCCTCCTCCTGGTTGAAGATGACCTGCATGATGGGCGACAGCTCCTGCCCGCCCCATTTCTTCAGCCAGGTGATGCCGGCGAAGCCTGCCTCGGCCTTCTTCCTCTGCCAGTCCTTACACTTGGCAACCATCGCCGCATCCATGCCGCCCAGGCGCAGCACGGGGCGCGAGCCCGCCTTCGGCTGGGCGTTGGCGGCGATGAACGCGCGGGCGCGGGCGCGGAACGCGGCTTCTTCCGGGGTGTCGTTGAAGTCCATGGGAGCCTCCGTTACGCCACGTTGCGGGTTTCGAGCAGATCGACCAGCCGGTTCTTCCAGAACGGCGCGCCGCCCAGGTTCAGCGCGAGTTGTTTCGACCGGCGGTAGAACAGATGGCAGTCCACCTGCCAGGTGAAGCCGACACCGCCATGCGTCTGGATGTTTTCCTTGGCCGCAAGATGGAACGCCTCGGTCGCCGAAACCCGCACGGTGGCAGCAGCCAGCGGCAGTTCAGCCGCATCCGTCGCCAGCGCCCAAGCGCCGTAATAGGCATTCGACCGCGCCAGTTCGAGCGCGACATACATGTCCGCGAGCTTGTGCTTGATCGCCTGGAACGACCCGATCGGACGGCCGAAGGCAAAGCGCTCCAGCGCGTAGTTGCGCGCCATCTGCAACGACGTATCGGCGCCACCCACCTGCTCGAACGCGAACAGGATCGCGGCGCGGTCCAACAGGCGCTGCACGCTGGCCCAGCCATCGGTGTTGGGCATCCGTTCCGCCGGCGTATTGTCGAAATCCAGTCGCGCCTGGTCGCGGGACGGGTCCAGCGTCTTCAGTTCGCGGCGGGTCACGCCGTCGAGCGGCACGAGATACAGCGCGATCTGGTTCGCCTCATCCCGCGCGACCACCACGGCGACCTGCGCGATGTTGCCATCCGCCACCGGCCACTTCGTCCCCGTCATCCGCCCGCCCGATACCCGCGCGCGGATGCCCGCCGGATCGGGGTTGCCATTGCCTTCCGACAGCGCGAGGCAGCCGATCGCCGATCCGTCGGAAAACCGCGGCAGCCATTCCCGCTTCTGCGCATCCGTGCCCGCCAGCAGAATCGCCTCGGCCGCGAGATAGGCGGTGGAGGCAAAGGGCACCGGGGCGACGACGCGGCCGAGTTCCTCGGCCAGGACGCACAGGCCCTCATAGCCCAGGCCGGCGCCGCCGAATTCCTCGGGGATTGCCGCGCCGATCCAGCCCATCTCCGCCATCGCCTGCCAGAGCGTGGCGGAGAACGGTTCCTGCTCATCCAGGGAACGCCGCACGACGGCGGGCGCGCATTGCTCCGTCAGGAACCGCCTCGCCTCGTCGCGGAGTTGCTTGAGGTCGTCGGAAAAGTCGAAGTTCATGGACGTTGTTCCGGCCTGTCTTTCGCGGCAGCGTGCCAGGGTGGCGGCTGCGGGGCAATCGGTCGGGTGGGCGCTGTTCCCGGGCTTTAGGACCGGGGAACAGCGCCAGTCTTGTTACTCGCCGGTAAAATTTGGCTTCCGCTTTGCCTTGAAGGCACTGACCGCTTCCTGGTGATCCTTCGAAAGGTTCGACTGGGTTTCAAGCGCGATCGACAGGTCCATCGTTGAATGCGCGATCTGGCGCAGCGGGATGTTCATCACCTGCTTGGTCCAGCGGATCGACTTCATCGCCCCGGCGGCCAGGCGCTTGGCCAGTGTATAGACCTTTTCGTCCAATTCCTCGGCCGAAACGACATGATTGATCAAGCCGATCCGATGCGCCTCGGTCGCGGTCATCAGGTCACCGGTGAACAGATATTCCTTCGCCCGCGCGAAACCGATCAGCTGCGGCCACATCAGCGCCCCGCCATCACCCGCGACCAGGCCCGCGCTGACATGCGGGTCTCCGATCTTCGCCGTGTCGGCGGCGATGATGATGTCGCACATCAGCGCGACCGTGGCGCCGAGGCCCACCGCGTGCCCGTTCACCCGCGCGATGATCGGCTTGTCGCATTCCAGCATGCGGAAGATGATCCGCTTGGCTTCCGGCGCGGACGTCGCATCCCACAGATCGGGGTTGTCGATCTTCTGCTGCATCGCGATCACGTTGCCACCGGCCGAGAAGGCGCGCCCGGCGCCGGTCAGCACGATGACATTGACCTCCGGGTCGTCCTGCACGTCTTCCCAGATGCGGCTGAACGAATAATGCATCGGCATCGAGAAGGCGTTCATGGCCTCGGGCTCGTTCAGGGTGATGGTCATCACCTTGTCCTGCTTTTCGACCTTCAGGCCCTCATACTGGCTGTAATCGTAGTGTTTGTCCAAAGGCGGCATCGTCGTTGCTCCTGTCAGCGCGCCAGCATCTCAAGCGCCAGCGCTTCCCATTCCGCAGCCAGCGTATCGGTCCGCGGGGTTCGTTCCGCGCGGTTGTACCAGTACCGCGCGTTGTTCAAATCGCCCTCGACACGATGCAGATAGGCATGCACCGCGGCACCATCGGGGCCTTCGTCGGCCTGGGCGCATTCATGCGCCTGTTTCCAGTCGCCTTTTGCTTCCCACCACAACGTCTGCAACGGCAGGGACATCCCGTCGGGCGGGGCCGTGGTGGCCAGGGTGGCACGAAATCCGGTCAGGTCCATGATCGCTCTCCCGTTACCCGAGGGCACAGCCCTCGACCGTGATGCGGTGCATCTCGCGCCGCTGGCCGTGATAGTCGTTGACCGCCAGATGCCAGGTCGCGCGGTTGTCCCAGAACGCCATGGACCCCTTACGCCACTGGAACCGGCAGGCGAATTCCGGCTTCTGGCCATGGCGATACAGGTAATCGAGCAGCGGGCGCGATTCCTCGTCCGTCCAGCCCGCGAAGCGGAGCGTGAAGCCCGGATTGACGTAAAGCGCCTTCCGCCCGCTCTCGGGGTGCGTGATCACGACGGGATGATCGGCGTCCTGCGTCGCGAGGTGCGTGTTGCCGATGCGCCCCTTCAGGTCGCCGCGGTCCTGCCCGAAGACATGACGGCTGGAATGCACCGCGCGCAGCCCCTCCAGCGTCTGCTTCAGCCCGTCCGACAGCGCGTCATAGGCGGCGTACATACTGGCGAACAGCGTGTCGCCCCCGCTCGGCGGGACCTCCCGCGCATACAGCAACGACCCCATCGCCGGTTCGACGTCATAAGAGTGATCGGTATGCCAGCCGCCGCCGATGTTGCGCTTCTGCTCCGGCTCCTTGGTCACCATCGCGATTTCGGGGTGATCCGGGTGGTGGGCGAAGAAGCGGTTGATGTTCACAGCCCCGAACCGGCGCGCCAGGGCGATGTGCTGCGGCGGCGTCAGGGTCTGTTCGCGGAAGAACACCACGCCGCGTTCGGCGAGCGTACCGCGGATGACCGCCAGCGCGTCATCCGCCAAGGGCGCGGACAGGTCGATGCCGAGGATTTCCGCGCCCACCGCGCCGCTGGCCGATTTGATCTGAAGACTGTTGCTGAGCATGACGCACCTCCTGGCCAGAGTGTGCCACTCCGCGCGACCGCCCGCCAGCGCGTGATGCCAAAGGGTCGGGCGCGCCAGTCGCGGAATACATGGAAGCCGCCTGAAACACATTGTCGATCTGTTGGGGGTGGGGTGGGATTTCCCCCACCGCCGGTGGGGGAAATCCCCCAGCCAACCACCCACACAAAAGTTTCATCCGAATCAAAACGATTCAGATTCATGGCCTTACGAGCACCCAAAAGTTTGGCACGCATCGTGCTGTGTATGCCTTGTCCGTCAGTTGGCGGAGCAAGCAAAAAGGATCAAGTCATGCGTAACCTGTTCGTTCTCTCCGCCCTGCTGATCGGCACCGCCTCCCTCTCCGCCAACGCCGCCCCCTCCGTTTCCATGCTGCTTGGCTCCGCCGCCGACACCTCCGCCATCCAGCAGGTGCGCGAAGCCTCGGAAGGCCCGCGCCAGCAGGACCGTCGCAACGATCGCCGGAATGATCGCCGCAACGATCGTCGCACCACCTCCGTCACCGAACCGACCGATCTCAGCAGCGGCGTGATCCTCGTCCGCGAAGCCTCGGAAGGCCCGCGTCGCGGGGACCGCCGGAACGACCGTCGCAATGATCGCCGCAACGATCGCCGCACCACCTCCGTCTCCGAGCCGACCGATCTGAGCAGCGGCGTTATCTTCGTCCGCGAAGGCCGTGCCAGCGGTGGCAACCGCCAGCGCCGGACCCACGACCGCACCGGCGCGTAAGGAAGGCTTCCGAACGAATGGTCGGGTTGTCCCGGCCATTCGGAGCAGGGCATGACCGGCGCGGGCCGTTCATGCCCTTCCCACGTTGACCACTCCTCCCGTCGCTCCGCGTGCCGACGGAATCCACGCCAAAGGAAATGGCCATGCCGACTTTGCCTGATTGCCCCGATGGCCTCTCCAACCGCCTCCCCGCGTAACGGCCGCATGCGATCCATCACGCTTCGTGCCGCGCTGCTGTGTTGCGTGCTTGCCACCGAAACGACCGCTGAACCGGCGACGGGGACTGGCGGGGGAGGCACCGACCTGACCCTCTCGATAAAGCCGGAGTTCACATCAGGCGACTATGGCACCGGCACCCGCACCCGGGTCTGGGAGACACCGCTGGAGCTCAAGTTCCAGCACAAGGGGCACGGCATCGGCTTCCGCATTCCCTATGTCCTGGAATCGGGCAAGCAGCCGGTGGTCCCCGGGATCGGGCCGGTAGGCGATGCCTTCGACCAATCGTTCCAGCGCAAGGGCATTGGCAATGTCCGCCTGTCCGCCTGGACACGGTTCTGGGAGGATGAGGACACCGGCGCCACCCTGGGTGCCACGGTCAAGGTGACCCCGCCGGCGATCCGCGCGCTCCAGCCGATGGGCGTGGACTTCACCCGGATCGGCCTGGAACTGAATGCCTCCGTGCCGTTGCCGGAGAACCTCCTGCTCGACGTCAGCCTGGGCCGGCGCTTCATCATCGGCGCGCCGGGATATGGGTTGAACGACTACTGGTTCGGCTCCTTCGATCTGAGCCATGACCTCACCAGCCGGGTCACGGTCGGGATGACGCTGGACGTGCAGACCCGGTCATCTTCCAGTGGCACGCCGGTCCTGGAAATCGGGCCCTGGGTCGAGTATGATCTCGCCGATGGATGGCGGATCGGCGCCTATGTCTTCCGCGGCTTTACCCGCGACAGCGCCGCGTTCGGCGGCGGCTTCACGCTGTCCCGCCGTTTCGGTATTTGAACCAATCATGGATCTGAAATTGCGTCTTTCCCGCCTTATGGCCGAGCTCGGATGGGCCACGCCGGCCGCGACGCCCTTGCGCCCGGCGATGTTCAACATGCGCCTGTGGTTCGGTGTCGCGGCCTTTGCCATCATCGCCGCCTTGGGCTTCGTGTTCGCCCTGCAGCTCACCAGCTTCCTCAGTACCCAGATGTTGCGGCGGGAAGCCGTCGTGACACGCGACTTCCTGGAAAGCGTGGTCTGGGCCGAGGCCTCGGCCCAGACCGTTTTTTCCGGCGAAGGGATCCAGACCAACCCGCAGCTCGCATCCTTCGTGCAGCACATTCAGACCACGCCCGATGTCGTGCGCGCCAACATCTATGCCAAAAGCGGCCATATCGTCTGGTCGACCGACCATGCGCTGATCAACCAGCGCTTCGCCGTCAACCATGAACTGGACGCGGCGTTCCGTGGCATCCTGGGAACCGAGATCGGCACGGTCATGAGCGAGTCGAAAGCCGAACACGTCAATCTGGAAATGGGCGCGCGAGAGGCCTTCGTCGAAGCCTACATGCCCATCCGCGACCGCGCCGGCACGGTGCATGGCGTGGTGGAGCTCTACAAAATTCCGAACGCCCTCAACGCGACCATCGCCCAGGGCCGGATGATGATCTGGATCAGCCTGCTTTGCGGCATGCTGGTGCTGTTTCTGTCGCTGTTCTGGATCGTCCAGCGCGGGGCGGTCCTGATCCAGCGCCAGCAGACCGAACTCGGCGACATGGCCGCGCTGGCCGCGCTGGGACAGATGGCGAGCGCGATCGCCCACAGCCTCCGCAACCCGCTGTCAGGGATCCGCACCTCGGCCGAACTGCTGCGCCTGGAATCGGGCGTGGCGCACGAGGCCGCGACCGATATCATCGGAGAGGTCGATCGCCTGGATACTTATGTGCGGGAGTTGCTCGACTATGTCCGCAGCGACGGCCAGACAACCCAGGCCGTCGATCCGCTGGACGTGCTGCGCGAAACCCTGGTCCGGCTGCGGCCAGCCCTGACGCGTTGCGCCATCCATGTCACCGTAACGGATACGCGCGACCGGCCCAGCATGGCACAGGTCGACCCGCCGCTCCTGGGGCAGGCATGCGGCAATGTCATCACCAATGCGATCGAGGCGATGGGACGCGACGGCGACCTGACCATCACCGCGTCCCAGGCGGGGCAGCGCATGACCATCACGATCGCCGATACCGGCCCTGGCATTCCCGCGGACCTCCGCCGACGGGTGTCCCAACCGTTCTATACCACCAAGACACGCGGCCTGGGCCTGGGCCTGGCGCTCAGCCGGCAGATCATGGAACGGTTCGGTGGCGCGCTGGACATCACCTCCGCCGAAACCGGAGGGGCTGCCGTGCGGCTTACGCTCCCGGCGCTACAGGGGCCCGTGTCTTGAAGGCCCGCATCCTGATCGTTGAGGACGAGGCCCTACTCGCCCGCAACATGGCCCGCTATCTGGAGCGTCTCGGCCACGAGACCACCTCCGCCGCGAACCGGGCCGATGGCATCGCCAAGCATGAAGAAATCCAGCCCGACGTGATGCTGGTCGACTACAACCTGCCCGACGGCAATGGCGTCGACCTGATCCGCCATGTCCGCAAGGCCGACCTGACCACGAAGATCGTGATGATCACCGCCCACGGCAACGTGGCGATCGCGGTGGAGGCGATGAAGGCCGGCGCGGATGACTATCTGACCAAGCCCGTGTCGCTGGAGGAAGTGGGGCTGCTGGTCGATCGCCTCGTGTCCCGCAGCCAGGCCGAGGAATCGCTCGCGTATTTCCGCCGCCGGGAAGAAAGCCGCAGCGGCCTGGAGCAGATCGTCGGAGAGGCCGAGGCGACCGCGGCGATGAAGCGCCTGATCAGCCAGGTCCTGACGATGGAACGCCGCCAGGTGTCCGGTTCGCCGCCGCCGGTGCTGATCACCGGGGAAACCGGCACCGGCAAGGAACTCGTCGCCCGCGCGCTCCATTTCGACGGCGTCCGGCGCTCGGCCCCCTTCGTGGAGATCAACTGCGCCGCCCTGCCCGCCGATCTGATCGAGTCCGAATTGTTCGGGCACGAAAAAGGCGCCTTCACCGACGCGAGGGACCGTCGCGTCGGGCTGATCCAGTCCGCCGACAAGGGCACGTTGTTCCTGGACGAAATCGGCGAGATGCCCTTGGCGGCCCAGGCCAAGCTGCTGAAGGTGCTGGAGGATGGCCGGGTCCGGCCGATCGGCGGCACGCGCGAACGCTCGGTCGATGTCCGCATCCTGGCCGCGACCAACGCCGCGATCGAGGACCGCGTCCGCAACGGAGAGTTCCGCGCTGACCTGTTCTACCGCCTGCGCGGGGTCAGCGTTGCCACGCCGCCTTTGCGAGATCGCGGCGACGACGCCATCCTGCTGGCCGAACATTTCCTGGCATCGCACCGCCGCCGCTACGGCCGGCCGGACCTGGTGCTGGATGACAGCGCCCGTGCCGGCCTCCGTGCCTATTCCTGGCCGGGCAATGTGCGGGAACTGCGGAACGTGATGGAGCAGGCCGCCCTGCTGACAGTGGGGGAGCGGATCATGGCCGCCGACCTCAATCTGCGCGAACCGGCCCCGCTGTCCCATCCCGACGCCAAGGCGAATGCCCCGACCTTGGGGAATGCTCCGACCTTGGGGAATGCCGAACGGGACCTGATCGTGCAGGCGCTGAAAAGCGCCAATGGCAATGTGACCGTGGCCGCGACGGCGCTGGGGATCAGCCGGGACACGCTGCGCTATCGCATGGACCGGCACAGCCTGCGGCGCGGGGATTTCGTCTGATCTCCACCCGGCCGGAAAGCCAGAATTGACCCGGCGCGGTACGGGTGGAAACATCCCCCCGGAAACGTCGTATCGCGAATTGGCCATGGATCACCCTCTCCCGACCACACCCACCACGGGCTGGCAGCCCGAGTTGGACGAACTCGCCGAACGCAAGCGCATCGTGCAGGAGATGGGCGGCCCCGAGCGCGTCGCCCGCCAGCACGCCGGCGGGCGCCTGACCGTTCGGGAACGCATCGACCACATGCTCGACCCCGGCTCCTTTCAGGAAGTCGGATCGGTTGCCGGCAAGGCGACCTACGATTCGAGCCAACGCATCATGACCGACTTCATGCCCGCGAACGGCGTGTTCGGGCGTGGCGCGGTGGATGGACGGCCGGTGGTGATCTTCGGTGACGACTTCACCGTGCGCGGCGGGTCGGCCGATGCCTCCATCAAGGGCAAGTACCAGATGCCCGAGAAGATGGCCGGCCAGTTCCGCATTCCGCTGATCCGCATGATCGAGGGCTCGGGCGGCGGCGGCTCGGTCAAGACGATCGAGACGACGGGTCATGCCAATCTGCCCGGCGGGATCGGCCAAAGCTCGGGCCTGTGGCTGTGCGCGCAGAACATGGGGCGCGTGCCGGTCGTGGCGCTGGGCCTTGGGTCCGTCGCGGGTTTGGGAGCGGCGCGTCTCGCGGCCAGCCATTATTCGATCATGGTGAAGGACCAATCGGCGGTCTTCGTCGCCGGCCCGCCCGTGGTGGAACGGCTGGGCGAAAAGCGGACCAAGATGGAACTCGGCGGGCATGAGATCCAGGTCAGCGCCGGCACCATCGATGACGCCGTCGCGTCGGAGGAGGAAGCCTTCGAACGCACCCGCAAGTTCCTGTCGTATTTGCCGCCGAGCGTTTGGGAACTGCCGCCGCGGGGTAAGCAGACGGATGATGTGAACCGGCGGGATGATTTTCTGATTTCGGCCGTGCCGCGCGATCGGCGCAAGGCCTACTCGATGCGGAAAATTATCGAATCCGTGGTCGACAAGGGCAGCTTCTTTGAAATGTCCAAAGGCTTCGGCCGCGCCATCATCACGGGATTTGCTCGGCTTGACGGCTGGCCGGTGGCGATCCTGGCAGGTGATCCGCTGTACGGCGGTGGGGCCTGGGGTGCCGCGGCATCGCGCAAGATCACGCGGTTCGTTGATCTTGCAACGACATTTCATATGCCGATCCTGCATCTGGTGGATTGCTTCGGCTTCGCGGTTGGGCTGGAAGCCGAGGCGACCGGCACGATGCGGCACGCCGTGGCCGCCGTCAGCGCGGTGCATCAATCGACGGTGCCATGGTGCGCGGTGATCATCCGCAACTCCTTCGGCGTGGGCGGCGGCGCGCATGTGCCGCATACCCAGACTCCGATCCGCTACGCCTGGCCATCGGGCAACTGGGGGTCCCTGCCGCTGGAAGGCGGGGTGGAGGCCGCGTATCGCGCCGAGATCCAGGCGGCGCCAGATCCGGCGGCCAAGTTGAAGGAAATCGAGGAACGGCTGGAACGGCTGCGTTCTCCGTTCCGGTCGGCCGAGGCGTTCCTGATCGAGGAGATCATCGATCCGCGCGACACGCGGCCACTGATCTGCGAATGGGCCAATATGGCCGCGCCGCTACGGACGCCCGGACAGACGATGTTCACGATGCGGCCTTGACGTAGGTGGGCGTCGTTGGCCACGGCACCCGAAACACGTCATCCCCGGGCTTGTCCCGGGGACCATCCGCCGCACCCTGCCTGTGTTGGTCCCCGCGACAAGCGCGGGGATGACGCATAATTTGCCCTCCCTCCTGTCTGGATCACCGCGATGCCTCTTTCCGCCTTTCGCATCCTGCAAATCGGTTCCGGTGTCGGACTGGATTACTGCGGCAAGCTGTTCGCCGATTTCGGCGCCGACGTCGTCAAGCTGGAACCCGAGGCCGGCGATCCGCATCGCCTGACCCTGCTGCCGATCGTCGAGGGCGGGGAAAGCGGCGTCTTCGCCTGGCTGAACACCAACAAGCGCTCGGTCACCGAAACGCCCGAGGCCCTGGCCGCCCTGCTGCCTGGCGCCGACGTGCTGCTCGATGGCCGACCGCCGGCGGAAATGACCGATCACGACGCCCTGCGCGCAGCGAATCCCGGGCTGGCGATCACGTCGGTGTCCTGGTTCGGGGAGAACGGTCCCTATCGCGACTATGCCTCGACGGACTCCATCGCCCGCGCGCTTGCGGGGCTCGTTGCGCTGACAGGCCGAGCGGACGGGCCGCCGACGCTGGCGACGGACAACCAGTCGACGATCGTTTCGGGGCTTGCGGCCTTCATCGCGACGGCCGCCGGGTTGTGGGGACGTAAGGCGGGAACTCGGAAGTTCTCGGTCGGTGTCCACGACACCGCGGTGAATGTCGCGGAATACGAAGCCGCGGTCGGCTGGGATGCCGGCGGATCGCGCAAGCGGCCCGGGGTCAATCGTTTCGGCCGGAACTATCCCGTCGGCATCTACCCAACGAAAAAGGGAATGATCGGCGTCACCATTGTTACCCCCGGCCAGTGGCGCGGGTTCTGCGCGATGATGGACAAACCCGACGTCGCGAAGGAACCGCGATACTCCCTGCAAACCGACCGCTTGAAACATTCGCTGGAAATCGACGCGCTGTTTGGCCCGATCTGGATGACACGCACCGCCGAGGAATGGTTCGAGAAAGGCCTGGAATTCAAGCTGCCCATGGCAGTCGTGCCGACCATGGAAGAACTGCTCGAACAGAAGGTGCATCGCGAGCGCGGCGCCTTCGTGCCGATCCGCGTCGGCGACACGGGATTCGAGGCGCCGATCATCCCGCAGAACCTGACCCGCACCCCGCCACGCCAAGGGGGAGAAGCCCAGTCCGCCGGAGAGGACCACGCGCAATGGTCGGCCCCGGCGTCGCCTCGGCCGTCCGGCCCGGCTCCCACGGGCGCACTGCCGCTGGCCGGGTTGCGGCTGATTGACCTGACCATGGGCTGGGCGGGACCGACCGCGGCGCGCCATCTGGCGGACCTCGGCGCCGAGGTCATCAAGGTGGAGGCCTGCCAGTATCCGGATTGGTGGCGCGGCACCGACCTGCGCCAGCAGTTCATCGCCGAACAGCGCTATGAGAAGATCCCCTGGTTCCAGTTGATGAACCGGAACAAGAAGGGCGTGACGCTCGACCTGGTGCATCCGGAAGGGGCGGCGCTGCTGAAGAAGCTCGTGTCCACGGCGCATGCGGTCATCGAGAACTATTCCGCTGGCGTGCTGACCAAGCTGAACCTCGACTACAGCGTCATGAAGGATGTCCGGCCCGGGCTGGTGATGCTGTCGATGCCAGCTTTCGGGATGAACAATGCCTGGAGCGACTGTCGGGCCTATGGCTCGACGCTGGAACATGCATCCGGGCTGCCGATCGTGACCGGCTTCCCGAGCGATCCACCGACGATGAACCAGACCGCCTATGGCGATCCGGTGGGCGGGTTCAACGCCGCCGCCGCGCTGATGGTCGCCTTGTTGCATCAACAACGGACCGGTGAGGGGCAGAACATCAACCTGTCCCAGGTCGAGTGCATGCTGCCCTTCGTTGCCGCCCCGCTGATCGAGCAGTCGGCGCTGGGCCGGGTGTCTCCGCGCATGGGCAACCGTCATCCGCTGCATGTGCCGCACGGGGCGTTCCGCTGCGCGGGGGATGATCACTGGCTGGTGATCGCGATCCGGTCCGACGCCGAATGGAAGACGCTGTGTGAGGTGATGCGCCGCAAGGACCTGGCCGACCTGAACGCCACCGAACGCCGGCGGCGGGAGGATGAGCTGGAGGCGGTGATCACCGGCTGGACCTGCTCGAAGGTCGATGATGAGGCGATGCGGCTGTTGCAGGGGCTTGGCGTGCCCGCCGGCGTGGTGCGCGTGCCCTTCGACCTGGATCACGACCCGCATCTGGTCGCGCGCGGCTTCTGGCACCGGCTGGAGCGGCCATTCATCGGGTTGCACTACCAGGGGTCTCCCGCGTTCCGGGAAGGTCCCCTGCCCTATCCGGTGCGGCACATGGCGCCGACCCTGGGTCAGCACAACCGGGAAATCCTCTGCGACATGCTGGGCGTGCCCGAGGCGGATCTGGAACGGCTGGCCAAGGAAGGCATCATCGGCACCGTCCCGAACCCCCGCCGGGCGCAGGGCGATTCGTAGGGAGGGCTGATTGCGGGACTGGCGCGGATCAGTATGTTCCGCGCCAACCCTCCTTGCCTAGGTTGCCGTCCGGATGCCCGATCTTTTCAGCCCCTTCACGCTCAAGGGCGTGACACTGCGTAACCGCATCGCCATGTCGCCGATGACCATGTACCGCTCGGTCGATGGCAAGATGAACGACTACCACGTGATGCTGATGGGCTCGCGCGCGGCCGGCGGTTTCGGCCTGGTGTTCCCCGAGCAGATCGCGATCACCCCCGATGGCCGCACCGGCACAAGCTGCGCCGGCATCTACGATGACTCGCAGATCGAAGGCCTGTCCCGCGTCACCGCCATCATCAAGGACATGGGCGCCGTGCCGGCCATCCAACTTGGCCACACCGGGCGCAAGGGCAGTGAAAAGAAGCCCTGGGACGGCAAGCTGCAAATCTCCCCCGATCATCCGGACGGCTGGCAGGTGCGCGCGCCCTCCGCCATTCCCTACGGCGGGCGCTACACATTTCCTGTCCACGCGCTGACCATCCCCGAGATCAAGGACCTCCATCAGGCCTACGCCGACGCCGCTCGCCGTGCCCTGGCCGCGGGGTTTGAGTGGCTGGAGATGCATTTCGCGCATGGCTACCTCGGCGCCAGCTTCTTCTCGCCGCTGGCCAACCAGCGCACCGATGCCTATGGCGGCAGCCTGGAAAACCGCATCCGCTTCCATCGGGAGGCGATGGACGCCGTGCGCGCGGTGTGGCCGGAACGCCTGCCGCTGACGATGCGGCTCGCGTCCGATGATTTCCACGAGGATGGGATCCAGTTCGACGAAGCGGTCTGGGCCGTTAGCGCCCTGAAACAACATGGTCTGGACCTGGCCGACCTCAGCATCGGGCTGAACACCGATGACATGAAGGACGTGCCGTTCGGCCAGTCGGCGTTCATGGTGGAGCGGGGGAACCGGGTTCGCCGGGAGGTCGGGATTCCGGTTGCCGTCAGTTGGAACCTGGGCGTTCCGGCGGTGGCCGACAGCGTGATCCGGCGGGAACTGATCGACCTGGTGTTCCTGGGGCGGCCGGCCTTGGCCAATCCGCATTGGCCGGTCTGGGCCGCGCGGGAACTGGCCCATAACGATCCGTTTTCCTTGATCCCCGAGGATTGGTCCTGGTGGCTGCGCAACCGCGCGGGCTCCGAGGGGTCGCATGGCTGGCCATCCGTCAAGGTCCCGGCGGGGACGCCCTGACGATCACAAGCCGCGCTTGATCGGCTGGCACGGGCTGGCCCAGCAGAGGGCCCTGAACGGCGGAGCACCCCGCCTCCCGCGCCAGGGTCAGTTGCGCTTCCGTCTCGATGCCCTCGGCGTGCACGGACAGGCCCAGCGCATGCATCGCCGCCACCAGGCCGCGGATGAACAGAGCGTACCCGGGGTCGGCCAGCAGCACGCGATTGAACGTCACGATGTCCGCCGGCACACGCGGGAAGGCGCTCAGGCATGACAGGCCCGCGCCGAAATCCTCGATCGCCACAAGCAACCCAAGCTGGCGCAACGCGCGGAGGGCGGGCGCCGCATTGGGGTTGATCGCGGTGGCCTCGGTGACATTCACGACCAGGGCGGACGCGGGCAGGCCATGCGCGTGCAGCGCCTCGGCGAACAGCGCGGGGACATCGGCATCCCGCAGATGCCGGCCTGACATGCGGACCGAGACGGAGGGCGCCGAACCCAGTTCCCTCCGCCACGCAGCGACCTGGGCTGCGGCGGCGCGCACAGCCCAGGCCTCCAGGTCCACGGTGGCGCCGGTTTCCTCGGCCAAAGGCATGAACGCCTCGGGCGGGAGCGGGCCGAGATCCGGATGGGACCATTGCAGCCGAACCTCAAATCCCACCAAGGCGGATCGGTCAGCGCGGATCACCGGTTGATACAGCAGGGAAAGCTGCCCCAGTTCGGCCGCGGACGGCAGATCCCGGGCCATGCGCGATCGGTCCGACAAGGCGCGCGGAGCTGTCCGCTGGGCCATCGCGGCTTGAGACGCGCGGGCGATGACATTGATGGCTTCCTCGAGCGTGAAGGGCTTCCCAAGATAGGCGAATGCGTGCGGCGGAACTCCCGCGGGTTCAGCGCCCTCCGACATAGCGGGACCGGTCATGATCACCTGGCGGCGCGGTTGATCCGGGCCGGCGTTCTCCCGCAGGTGGTGAAGCAGATACGTCCCATCCCCGCCGGGCAGTTGGACATCGGCGAGGACGACGCCGATCTCCGGCGCATCCGCCATCATCCGCAGCGCCTCCTCGGCTGATTCCGCGGCCATGCAGATGAAGCCGGCATCCTGCAATGCCAGCGCGAGTTCCTCGGTCAGCTCCGGTTCCGCGTCCACGATCAGCACGGCAAGCGCGTCCATTGCCGTCGAGGGGTTCAGGTCCTGGGTCACCTTCTATCCTCCGCCCGCGCTCGTGCAATCGAGCGCACCGTGGTCATGCAAGTCGCACCCCGCACGGGCCTTGCCAGCGGCCGGCCATCGCGGGACCATCCGCCGAAAGGCACATTGGGCGGAACGGAACCATGAAATACGACCTTTTGTTGACTGGTGGCGAGGTCATCGATCCCGGCGCCGGCCTGCGCGGTGTCATGGATATCGGGATCGCCGGCGGCAAGATCGTGGCCGTGGCCCCTGCCCTGCCGGCGCACGAAGCCCGCCGCTCGATCAGCGCCAAGGGGCGGCTGGTCACGCCGGGCCTCGTCGATATCCACGCGCATGTCTTCGTCAACGCGCACGACATGGGGATACATACAGATGCGTGCTGCCGAGCGAGCGGGGTCACAACATTGTGCGATGCGGGAAGCGCGGGGTCGTCGAATTTCGCCGGCCTGCGACATGTGCTGGATCATGAGGTCCGGACTCGCGTGCGCGCCTTCGTCAACCTCTCGGCGATCGGCATCACCGGCACGTCCCGTGGTGGGGAGCTGTCGCACTTCCCCTATGCCGATCCGGAAGGCTGCGCGCGCACCATCGTGGAGAATCCCGACCTGGCGATCGGCGTGAAGCTTCGCTTCGGACCCAATCTGGTTTGGGAATACTCGGCCGAACCGGTGAAGCTGGCGCGGCGTACGGCGGACATGGCGGGTGGCGTGCCGATGATGATGCACATCACGGACTCGCCGATCCCGCTGCCGGACCTGATCGAGCACATGAAGCCGGGCGATATCGTCACCCACTGCTATCACGGGCGGGCGAATGGGATCATGGGGCAGGAAAAGCAGTTCCTGCTGAAGGAAGTGGTGGAAGCGCAACGGGCCGGCATCATCTTCGACTGCGCGCATGGGCGGAACCATTTCAATTTCCGCATGATCGAGCGGGCGTTGGACCAGGGGTTCCTGCCCGACACGATCTCCACCGATCTGACGATGACGACGGCGACGCAGGGGCCGGTTTGGGACCTGCCGACGACGATGTCGAAGCTGCTGCATTTCGGCATGCCGCTGGCGGAGGTGATCCGCCGCTCCACCGCCGAACCGGCGCGGATCATGGGGTACGAGGGCACGGTCGGCACGCTGAAGCCCGGCGCCAACGCCGATATCTCGGTGTTCGAGCTGCGGGATGGGGCGTTTGAGCTGCGTGACAGCGACGGCGACACCATCACAGCCAAACGCCGGCTGCTGGCGCAGATGACCGTGAAGGATGGCCGGGTTTGGTACGAACGTCCGGCTGGGTAGGAGGCCGCCGCCGCGGGCATCGGGCCCGCGGCGGCCGGTTCGCTACGCGGTCAGGCCAAGTTCCGTCGCCTTGATCTGCATCGCGAGATAACGCGAATACATCCGGCACTGGGAGAACGACCCGCCCGTGAACCACAACCCCCGCTGCGGCGTCCGCATCCACATATTGGCCAGTTCCTGGTTGTCGTCGAAGCCCCAGACAGGGCCCACGTGTTTGGCCATCTCGGGGCCGAACAGTGCCTCGACCATCGCGCCCTGGCCCTTGTAGCCGGTGGCGAGCACGGCCAGTTCGCCGCCGAGTTCACGACCGTCCTTCATGCGGACGCCAGTCTGCGTGAAAGTCTCGATATCGTGGTACTGGATCAGGCCGATCTCACCGCGCACGATCAATTCCGAGCAGCCGACGTTGAAGTAGTAGCCGCCGCCACGGGTGCGGTACTTCAGCGGCCAGCCGGTCCCGTCCTCTCCGAATTCCAGGCGGAAGCCGGCCTTCTCGAGGCCCTCCAGCAGCGGCGCGTCGAGTTCGCGGGTCTTCGCCGTCAGCAGCTTGTGCGCCTGCTTCATCACCGGCGTCGGGAAGGACGTATTGATCAGGTCGCGGTCGTCCATCGAGGGACCGCCGCCGTAGTAGATGCCGTCATACAGCTGCGCGCTGGGCTCGACGTTCACGACCAGGGTCGGGCTGCGCTGCACCATGGTGACCAGGGCGCCGTTGCCGTGCAGGTCCTGGGCGATGTCATGCGCGCTGGTGCCGGTGCCGAACACGAACACCTTCTTGCCGCGCCATTCCGCGCCATTCCCGAACTTGGAGGAATGGACGACCTTGCCGCCGAAGCGCTCGATCGTCGCGATTTCGGGAATGTTCGGGATGCTGCTGACGCTGGTGGCCATGATGATGTGGCTGGGCTTCATCACGCGGGTCGACCCGTCGGCCAGCTTCAGCGTGGCGATCCAGCACTTCGCTGCAGCGTCGTAGGTGGCGCCTTCGAAGCTGGTCTTCGTCCAGAAATCGATCTCCATCGCCTCGACATAGAATTCGAGCCAGTTGGCGATCTTGTCCTTGGGGATGTAGTTCGGCCAGGTCTTCGGGAACGGCAAATACGGCAGATGGTTGCTGAACACCTGATTGTGCAGCTTCAGCCCGTGATAGCGCAGCCGCCAGTTGTCGCCTACCCGCGCCATGCGGTCGACCACCAGCGCATCGATTCCCAGCGCCCGCAGCGAGGCAGCCGAGGTCAGGCCGGCATGACCGCCGCCCACGATCAGGACGGTCGGGTCGCGATCGGCATAGCGCGCGGACTCGTTGCGCTTGTCCTGCCAGTTGGGGCCTTGCCATTCCCGCTCGAACGCCGGTTCTTCCCGCGCCAGGCGCTCGGTTTCCTCATCATGGCCGTTGATGCTGTTGAGCGCGGTCATCAGCGTCCAGGCCTGGGACGTGTCGCCGTCGGTGTCCGCGTGCTTGATGCGGAGGATGCCGGCGCCGATGCCGATCCTGGTTTCAAAGCGGATGATCGCCTCGATCGTCTGTTCGCCGGCGCGTTCCACGAGGCGGGGCGGATAGCGGCCGGTGTCGACGGCGAAGTGACGGGCGGCGGCCTGGCCGGCGGCCGGCAGCAGCGCCGCGGCGACGTTGTCGCGTCCGCTGGCGGTCTTGATCCGCCAGGTCAGGGCGACGATGTCGCGCCAATGGCCGTCCGGGCGGAACAGCGCGCCAAGGGCGGCGGCGTCATTCGCTTCCAGCGCCTGGTTCAAACCCGTCAGCCACGCCTCGACAATCTGGCTGGCACGCACTTCCGATACCGCGAGCATCCGTATGGTCACCCTTTTGACACGCATTCCGAAGGGCGCAGGGTAGCGGAACCCGGGCGCCGACGGCAATGCGATCCCCGCGCGCTTGCGGGGGATAGGTCGGTGGTGGTCCGTTATGGTGGCGTCGTCATGGACGTCGCGCGGTGGAATGGTGCGTCACTTCAAACATCATGATGCTTGGCGATGGTCGGGTCGGGCCCCGACCATGACGGGTTGGTATCGACCGAGCCCGTCGGCCTTATCCCCCGGGACAGCCTTGCGCCTCGACGTACAGCGCGTAGACCGACTGGCTGGCGGTCATGAACAGCCGGTTCCGCTTTCGCCCACCAAAGCACAGGTTCGCGCAGCGTTCCGGCAGCAGGATGCGCCCGATCAGCGTCCCATCGGGTGCGAAGATGGCAACCCCATCCTGGCCCGGCCCACCCGAGAACCCGCACCACACATTGCCCGACGTGTCGACCCTGATCCCATCCGCGTAGCCAGGCGAGGCGTCGAAGAAGACCCGCCCGTTCACCGCCTTGCCATCCACGATGTCATAGACATGCGTGGTCTTCGTCCCGCTCGGCGTATCCACCACATACAACCGCGACTCATCAGGCGAGAACGCCAGACCGTTCGGGCGCTCCATGTCCCCCACGGCGATCGTGAAGTCCCCGCTGACCGGATCGAGCCGATAGACCCGGAACGGCATCTCCTGCGGCGCCTTGTTGCCCAGATAATTGCCACGGATGCCGGCGCCGTTGTCGCTGAACCAGATCGATCCGTCGGAGTGCACGACCGCGTCATTCGGCCCGGTCAGCCGCGTGCCCTGGAATTCCGAGGCCAGCACGGTCACCGTCCCATCATGCTCAGTGCGCGTCAGGGTGCGGCTGCCAAGCTCGCAGCTGACCAACCGGCCCTGCCGGTCGCGCGTGTTGCCATCAGGGTAGCCCGCGGGGTTGCGCAGCGTGACGACCGCGCCAGTGATCTCATCCCAGCGCAGCAGCGCGTCGTTCGGGATGTCGGAGAACAGCAATTGCCGCGTGTCCCCGTAGTAGACGGGGCCTTCGGTGAAGCGAAACCCGGTCGCGACACGCTCGATCGCGGCGTGGCCGAGGACCATGTGCTGGAAACGGGGATCCAGGACGATGACGTCGGGATCGGGATAGCGAATCGGCGCGGTTGACTCCCAGCGCGACCCGCCGCCTTCCGGGGCCACGACGGCGGCGCTGCGCGTGGATCGGATCATTCCCTGGCTCATTCTCGGTCTCCTTCTGGCCCCTTGGGTCGCCGCCAATTGGACACGGTTCCGCCGCACGCCGCAAACCGAGCCACCCCCGGGTTTGATCTGGATCAACGACACCCGCCCGCGAGACGCAAAGACTGCACCCTGGACATGCCGTCACAGGCAGGCAGCCGAACATCCGGCTGAACCGAGGAGGAAAACCATGGCGCTGGGTCAAGGGACCGCGACGGTCGACCGGCTACACGATGAAATCCAGGGCGTGCGCTATCGGGAAGCGACCGAGACGTTCTGCCGCCTGGTGACCGAGGAGAACCGGCCGCTCAAATCCATGATCAAGGAAGCGGTGTCGGCCGCCGCCCCCTATGTCCAGGTGCCATCGCACCTGATGCGCCTGCCGAGCGGCGAGTTGCGCGGGGTGAATTATGACCACACGATCCTGGGCTGGCGCGGCGCGATCTCCCTGATGGGGGAACTTGGCGGCAAGCGCGGCATCCTGCCGAATATCCAGGCCATGTGGTACGTGCCGCAGGGCCTGAATGTGTGGGAGCAAGTAATCTGCGAATTCCCCGGCCACTACGCGCGCGACGGCGAACAATGCAACCGCCAATTCCCCGGGCCGGATGAGCATGTGAACCGCTTCGATGGGCCGGCGTGGCATGCCCCGAAGATCTACTTCAAGGATCACGATCCCATCGAGGGTGGCTCGGTCGAGGAACGCCTCGGCCGGATGAACTGGGCGATCGCCGAGGGCGACAA
>CAMCDA010000047.1 GCA_945873195.1 Asaia bogorensis | reverse complement strand
TGAAACGCTCGAATACATCCAGGAAGCGCGTCACATACGCCTCCCACAAGACACCGGGCCGACGCATGCGTGGTCTCCTGAACAGACCACGAACAGACCGGACAACTCATTCGCTTCAAACGGCGGACAACTCACCCGCTCCCGACAGGATTGATCAGCACCCCTTGCCCTCCCCGCCCCTCCCGCCACACTCTCCGCCCACGAACCGACGGGGGAAGCCAATCCATGCGCATCGAAATCATCTGCACCGGGGACGAGGTGCTCACCGGCAAGATCGTCAACACCAATTTTTCCTACATGTCCCAGAAGCTGGAAGACGTCGGCCTGTCGGTCCATTGGGGCACCACGGTCGGCGATGACCGCGACGCCCTGCTCGCCGCGTTCCAGCTCGCCTCCACCCGCGCCGACGCGGTCATCGTCAACGGCGGCCTTGGCCCGACCGTCGATGACCTGTCGCAGGAAATCGCCGCCCAGGCGGCCGGCGTCGGTCTCGTGCTGCACGAGGAATGGCTGGTGACGATGGAGAATTTCTTCACCCGCCGCGGCCGCACCATGCCGCCCAACAACAAAAAGCAGGCGATGCTGCCCGAGGGATCGGAGTTCGTTGACAACCCGATCGGCACCGCCTGCGGCTTCGCGCTGGACATCGGCAAGGCCCGCTTCTTCTTCACCCCCGGCGTGCCCCGCGAACTGCGCCGGATGCTCGAGGAACAGGTGATCCCCCGCATCCTCGCCCGGTCCGGCGAACCCGCGGCGATCCACCTCAAGCGCTTCCACACCTACGGCCTGGGCGAGTCGCATATCGACCAGATCCTGACCGGCGTCGAAGACCTCGATCCCGATGGCGGCGTGAAGCTCGGGTTCCGGGCCCATTACCCGCAGATCGAGACCAAGCTGACGGTGCGCGGCCGCGACGCCGACGACATCACCCGCAAGCTCGCCCCAGCCATGGCCGAGGTGAAGGCCCGCCTCGGCAACTTCATCTTCGCGGAAGACGACAAGACGCTGGAAGGCGTCATCCTGGCCGAACTGATCCGCCAGCAAGCCACGCTCGCGACGGTGGAAACCTTCACCTCCGGCCTGATCACCGCGCGCATCGGCCATCTGCCCAATGCCGAACACGTCCTGCGCCGGGGCACCGTTGTGCGCGACTTCCTGGAACTGCACCCGATCCTGGGGCTGGAACACACATCCCTCGCCGGGGAAGTGACCGAGGAATCGATCCAGGCCGTCACGCGGGCGGCGCGGGAGAAATCGGGCGCGTCCCATGCCCTCGCCGTGCTGATCGAAACCGATGCCGGCCCGGACAAGTTCGACTGGGGTGGCACCGTCTGGATCGGCATCGCCACCGCCGACCGGGTAGAGTTCCGCCGCTCCCGCATCCTGGGCGGGCGGGAATGGGTCCGATTGGGCGCGGGTGAATTGGCCATGGACTGTCTGCGCCGCTTCCTGTTGGGTCTGCCCGTTGTCGAGCGAATCGATTTCGAAAAGACCTGAGGCCTGCCCGTGACGCGCCGCGAGATCGATTCCCCCTACGCCTGGTTCCGCCTCGGCGTGTCCATGCTGCTGGCCACCATCGGTGGCGTTGGCATGTGGTCCGTCGTGGTGGTGCTGCCCACGGTCCAGGCGGAGTTCGGGGTCGATCGCGCCGGCGCGTCGCTGCCCTTCACGCTGACCATGATCGGCTTCGGCGTCGGCGGAGCGATCATGGGGCGGATCGCTGACAAGGTCGGCATCGTGCTGCCTGTCATGGTCGGCGCGACGGCCCTGGGGATCGGCTATATGCTGGCCTCCCTGGCCGGCGACATCACGCAATTCGCGCTGATCTACGGCCTGCTGATCGGCCTGACCGGCACCGCGACGACCTTCGCCCCGCTGTTGGCCGACATCTCCCATTGGTTCGAAAAGCGGCGCGGGATCGCGGTCGCGCTGTGCGCCTCGGGCAACTACATCGGCGGCGCGATCTGGCCCACGGTGATCGAGTATTTCGTCCGGGAAGTCGGCTGGCGGGAAACCCACCTGTGGATCGGCGTCTTCTGCCTGGTCACGATGGTGCCGCTGAGCCTCCTGCTGCGCGGTAGCGGACCGGTTCACGCCCCTGGCAGCGCGCCGCCGGCTGGGCCGCGGATGGGCATGCTGGGCCTCTCGCCGCGAACCTTGCAGGCGCTGCTGTGCCTGGCCGGCGTCAGTTGCTGCGTCGCCATGTCGATGCCGCAGGTCCATATCGTCGCCTACTGCGGCGACCTCGGCTACGGCGTTGCCCGCGGCGCCCAGATGCTCTCCCTCATGCTCGGCTTTGGCATCGTGAGCCGCATCGCGTCGGGCCTGCTGGCCGACCGGATCGGCGGGTTATGGACGCTGATGATCGGCTCGGTCGCGCAAGGAACAGCGCTGTGCCTGTACATGGTGACCGATGCGCTGGTGCCGCTTTACGTGATCTCGGCCATGTTCGGCCTGTTCCAGGGCGGCATCGTGCCCAGCTACGCGCTGGTGATCCGGGACTGCTACCCGGCGCGGGAAGCCGGGGCGCGAGTCGGCATCGTCATGATGATGACGATCCTGGGTATGGCGCTGGGCGGCTGGATGTCCGGCATGATCTTCGATCTCACCGGTTCCTATATGGCAGCCTTCGCCAATGGCATGATCTGGAACGGCCTGAACATGGCCATCGCCCTGTTCCTGCTGTTGCGCCGCCGGCAAATGGATGCCGCGCGGGGCGGCGTAACCCAGCCGTCCTTTACCTCTTCTTAACCTGATCCAGGCACAATCACCCTCGCTGAAGCAGGGGGTGGTTCCACCGTGGATATGTTGGAGAGCGGAAGCGGGGAAGACCTCAGGGCGGCGGTCCGCTCGGAAGTCGCACCGATGATGGAGAAGTTGCGGGTCTTCGTGGACCGCCGGATCGCGGAGCTCAGCGCCGAGGTCCACGCGACCGTGCAGATGGTCGACTACAGCGAAACCAACCTGTCCGGGCAGTTGGCGCGCATCAACGACCAGATCGCCACGATGGTCGCCATGCCGGCCGACGCGACCCGCAACAGCGGGATTGAGCTGGAAGCCGTGGTCCAGGCCACCGAATCGGCGGCCAACACGATCATGGAAGCGGCCGAGGCGATTTCGGACTGGCTGCGGGAAGGATCACGCGATCCCGATGCGCTGGAAGCCGTGGCGGCGCGGGTCAACACGATCTTCGAGGCCTGCACCTTCCAGGATGTCACCGGCCAGCGCATCCGCCGAGCGATCCAGCATTTGCAGCAGGTGGAGACGATGCTGGATGAGATGGTGCCGCCCGATGCGGTCAGGCCGCCGCCGGCCGTGAGCCTGGCGGAGATCGATCCGGATCTGGCCCAGGATGAGATCGACCGCCTCCTCGGCTGACGACGCTATCCGACGCCGTCCAGGTTCAGGGCCGTGTTGATCAGCGCGAGATGGGAGAAGGCCTGCGGGAAGTTGCCCAACTGGCGGCGTTCGGTGGGGTCGTATTCCTCGGCCAGCAGGCCGACATCGTTGCGGATATCCAGCAGGCGCTCGAACAAGGCCTCGGCTTCCGCCCGCCGGCCCAGCATGGCCAGGGCGTCGGCATACCAGAAGCTGCATGCCAGGAAGACGCCCTCGCCTTGCGGCAGGCCGTCATCCGTGTCCTCGGTGCGGTAGCGGAGGATCAGGCCGCCGGCGGTGAGGTCCCGTCCGATTGCCTCGATCGTGCCGCGCATTCTTGGGTCATCGGCGGGCAGGAAACCAAAGGCCGGCAGCAGCAGCAGGCTGGCGTCCAGGGTGCCAGAGCCAAAGGACTGGGTGAAGCAGCCGCGGCCGGTGTCGTAGCCTTCCCGGCAAACCAGCGCGTGGATCTGGTCGCGCGTATCCCGCCAGCGGGTCAGCGGTCCCGGAAGGGCGAAGCGTTCCATCAGCCGGACAGCCCGATCGAACGCCACCCAGGCCATGGCCTTGGAGAACGTGAAATGGCGGGACGGCCCGCGCACTTCCCAGATGCCCTCATCCGGCTTGGGCCATAGCGTCTCCAAATGTCCGACCAGGGCTTGGATCAGGTCCCAGGTTGCTTCCGGCGGGGACAGGCCAAGCTCGATTTCCAGGCAGAGGGCGTCCAGGAGTTCCCCGTAGACATCAAGCTGAAGCTGGCCGCTGGCCGCGTTGCCGATCCGCACCGGACTGGACCCGCGATAGCCTGGCAGCCACGGCACCTGCCATTCGACGATCGAACGTTCGCCGGCCAAGCCATACAGGACCTGCATCTGCTCGGGCGATCCGGCCACCGTTCGGCGGAGCCAGGCACCCCAGGCCCGCGCCTCGGCGACATGGCCGGCCCGCATCAAGGCGCGCAGGGTGAAGGACGCGTCGCGCAGCCAGCAATAGCGGTAGTCCCAATTGCGGGTGCCGCCGATCCACTCGGGCAGGGATGTGGTGGGGGCGGCGACGATGCCGCCGGTTGCATCGAAGGTCAGCGCCTTAAGCGTCAGCAGGGAGCGTTGGACGGCCGCCCGCCAGCGTCCCCGATAAGCACCGCGGGCGGACCATGACGCGCCTTGTGCCTCAGCCGAACGCAAGGCGGCGTCGGGGTCGGGTGGCGTCACGGGCGGGAGATGGGATGCGCCATGCGCCAGGGCGAAGCGGACCCGATCGCCTGGCTGGACGGTGAAATCGGCGACCGTGGTCATGCCTTCGCCGCGCACGGGCACGTCGGCGCGCAGTACGGTCTGGTCGGGGCCGGCAATGGCGTGGATACCGCCCTCCGCATGGGTGACCCAGGGCAGGATCGCGCCGTACTGGAAGCGCAGGATCAGTTCGAACCGCATAGGGACCGAACCGGTCCGGCCCTCGATGATGCGGACCACGGCGGGCTGGTCGGGGGCCATCAGGTCGATGACCGCGACCGAACCGGTCTCGGTTGCGAACAGGGTTTCCAGGACCAGGGTGTCCCCGCGATAACGGCGGGTGACGCGGGCCTCGGGGTCGGCCGGCGCGATCCGCCAATGTCCGTTCTCCTTGGTGCCGAGGAGGGCGGCGAGGCAGGCGGGGCTGTCGAATCGTGGCCAGCAGAGCCAGTCGATCGCGCCGTCGCGCCCGACCAGCGCGGCGGAGCGGCCATCGCCGATCAGGGCATACTCCTCGATCGCCAGCGGCGACCGGGAAATCACCGCACCTGGCCCCAGGCTTTCTGGCCGTTGTTGCCGGGGCAGTAGCAGGAGGCGCCGGGCGTCGAGGGCCGGTCCATCGGGCAGCGGTACGCGCCGGCGTCACAGGTTTGCGGGCCGCTGGCTTGCGCGCCTCCCTGCCCCCGCGGAACGAAACCGGGTGGCGCGATGAAGCCGGGCGGCAGGCCGTTGGCCGATGGCGGCGGGTACGGGGCGGGGGTATAGGCCGGAGGAGCAATATAGGCGGGTGGGGCGATGTAGGTGGGGGGCGCCACATAGACCGGCGGCGCGACGTACACCGGCGGTCGGTAGTAATAGGCGGGCGGGCCGACATAGGCCGGTGGGCCATACAGCGGCACGCCGACCCCGAAGCCGTAATAGACCCGCGCCTCGGCCGGGGCGGCAAGGCCGAACAGAACCGTCGCGAGGGCGGCGCTGAACAGGCGGAAACCCGATTGGGCCCACCCGGTGCCAGCCGGCAGCTTCCAGGACGCGCGCATGGGTCTGATCCCTTTTTTACTGGCCGGTCGCGTCCACCGTGGGCATGGCGGTCTGGATATGGCGGATCGCTGCCTCCCGGTCCCCGGTCGACAGCGCCTGCAACGCCAGGGAGATTTCCCGCACGGCCGGATTCTGGCTCGGGTTGTTGGTCTGGAACAGCGGCACGGATCGGTCGAGCAAACGGGTCTGCGCCATTTCCAACGATTCCTGCGCCTGTCCCATCCGACCGGCGATCATCGCGGCTTGCGCGTACCGCAGGAAGGCGGAGGGCGGGGCGTTCATTTCCAGGGTCGGAGCGGGCAGGGCCGGCGCGACCTCCGACCGCGTGTCGGCGGGGCCGATATTGGCGGTGCCGGCGGTGGATGGCTGCGCCTGGGCGGCTCCGGCGAGCAGGCTGGCGGCAAGCGAGAAAGCGGCGAGACGGTTCATGACTTGCGTCCTCCTGCAAGGGTCGGCGCCATCCTGGCGGGCTGGCATGCCGGAAATATGGCGATGATGAGGGGCCTGTGTCAGGGGAAAACCGCGATCAGCGCCAGCGGCGGTGAAACCACAGCCATTGGCCGGGATTTTCCCTGATCCACCCCTCCACGATCGTTGTCATCATCTGGGTGGCCGCGGCGACGTCCACCAGCCCGGCGGCGTCGCGCGGCATCTCATAGGGTCCCTCGGCGATCACATCGAAGGTCCGGTCGGGACGGCGGACGACATGGATGCCGACGACCGGGCAATCGAAGCGGCGCGCCAGGCGGGCGATGGACGGGTTGGCCTTGCAGGGGCGACCGAAGAAGGTCACATCGACCCCACGGGAGAAATGCTGGTCCACCAGCATGCCCAGGTGCAGGCCGGCCTCCAGTGCACCTGCCATCTCCAGCGCCGCCTGGGCGCGGGTGCGGATCATGCGGCCCATCAGGGGGGCGCGGATGCGGATGATCTCCTTCGCGACGGCCTTGTTGTTGGGCATGCGGTAGACGACGGCGGTCGGCATGCCGTGGCGCGTGACGGCGACGGCGGGCACTTCCCAATTGCCGAGATGGGCGGAGAAGCACAGGGCCGGCTTGCCGTCATACAGCAATTGCTCGAACAGCTCGATGGAGCCGGTGCGGATGCGCCCGGCCTCCGGCTCGGCCGGGTCGTAGGCGGCGAGCGTGCCGAGATGGACATACTCGCCCGAGACACGGCCGATGTTTTCCCAGGCTTCCCGCAGGGTGGCCTCGATCCAGGCGGGGTCCTTGTCGGGGAAGGCCGCGCGGAGGTTGGCCTGGCCGATGCGATGCGCGGGCAGCAGCGGCCCGACCCGGCGCGCCATGGCGCCGCAGAGGTCGGAGGCGCGGTCGGGGTTGGTGCGGCGCAGCGCGGCCAGGAACCATTTCACCAGCCGGCCGAGGATGCGGTCGCCATAGCGCGTCAGCATGTGGCGGAGGCGGAGCAGGCGCAGGCCGAACTGGGCGCGGAAGCGGTTCATGGCGTTGGGGTGGGTGGCGCGAGTGGGCCGGTAGGATGCCGGGGGGTGGATGCTCCGGAATACCCCCGCTCCCCTTCAGGGCTTGGGCCGCGAAGCGGACCAAGGGTAGGGGGAGGGGTCTCCACCCCCCATCCCGTGCCGCGATGACCCCCCACCCCAGCCCTCCCCCTCAAGGGGGGAGGGAGTTCGTTGCTATCGTGATTCCCGGGCCGCACCATCCGGGCCTAAAGCTCCACCAGGATCTTCCCGAAGACATCCCGATGCTCCAGCCGGTCGACGCCGGCGCGGAAATCCTCCAGCGCGTAGACCGTGTCGATCACCGGGGTCACGCCGCCCTTGATCCGGTCCAGCGCGCGGGACAGGGCCGAGAGCGGGGCGCCGAAGGAGCCGATGATCCGGTATTGCTGCTGGAACAACTGCATCAGGTTGATCGACGCCGACGGCCCCGAGGTCGCCCCGCAAGTGACCAGCCGGCCGCCGCGCTTCATCGACAGCAACGATCCCTGCCAGGTGTCGGCGCCCACGTGCTCGAATACGACATCGACGCCTTTGCGGCCGGTCAGCTTGCGGACCACGCCCTCGAACCGGTCCTCGCGGTAGTTGATGACGTGGTCGGCGCCGAGCGCCTTGGCCTTCTCGGCCTTGTCGGCGCTGCCGACGGTGGTGATGACGGTGCAGCCGATCGACTTGGCGATCTTGATGGCGATGGAGCCGATGCCCGACCCGCCGGCATGCACCAGCACCCATTCGCCCGGTTCAAGCTGGGCGTTGTCGAACAGCATGTGCTCGACGGTCGAGTAGGCGACGGCCACGCAGGCCGCGTCGCGCGTGGCGACGCCATCGGGGATCTTCACGACCAGGCGGGCGGGGTGGTTGGTCAGTTCCTGCGCGAAGCCGTCGACATGGAAGCCGCGCACGCCGGCCACGTTCTCACACAAATTGTCGCGGCCGCGCAGGCATTGGCGGCAGGTGCCGCACGTCAGGGCCGAGAATGGCACGACACGGTCGCCGACCGCCACGTTGGTCACGTCGGGGCCGATGGCGGTGATCTCTCCCGCGGCCTCGGCGCCCATGGCCAAGGGATAGAGCCGCTTGGCGAAGGCCATGCCGCGCAGGCCCCAGACATCGATGTGGTTCAGCCCGACGGCGCGGATGCGGATCTGCACCTGGCCGGCGCCGGGCGGCGGCGGGGCCTCGGGGGTGGTCAGCGCGACATCGCGGTCGGCCAGGAGTTGCAGGGCACGGATCGTGGGCATGGCGAGGACCTGAGCTTGGGTTCGGGTGCAGTAGGCAACCTGGCCCCCCGGGACAAGGGGCGACAAGGGGCGGGCGTTGCCGGCGAGGGGCGCGGGTTGCCGACCTCGCGGGCGCACCGTAACGTGCCGCGGGAAACGGCGGACAGGACACCGACAATGGATCGCACGGAATTCGAGGCCATGCTGCGTCGCGACGGCTACGAGATCGTTGCTCGTGACATGGCGCCCAACACCGTCAATCCTGATCACACCCATGATTTCGACGCGCGCATCATGGCCACGGCGGGCGCCCTCACGCTTGTCATGGGCGGTGAGCGGCGGACCTATGGGCCTGGGGAGTGGTGCGCGGTGCCCGCCGGTACCGTGCATGCCGAGGAAGTCGGCCCCAGCGGCGCGTCCTATGTCGCCGGAAGGCGCCAGCCCACCGCCTGATCCCACCCGCAACCAAAATCCAACGGAGGAAACCGACACATGGCTGCTCCCGGCAGAGCCTTGCCACAACCGACGCCCGAAACGCATCATTTCTGGGATGGTTGCAAGGAAAACGAAATCAGGCTGCAACGCTGTGATGGCTGCAGCAAGGTCTACTTCCCGCCCCGCCCCTTCTGCCCGTCCTGCGGGTCGCGCCATGTCAGCGTCTTCAAGGCGTCCGGCCGAGCGATTCTGTGGAGCTATGTGATCCATCATCGCCCGGTGCCCGGCTTCACGCCGCCCTATGCGATCGCGGTCGTACAGTTGGCCGAGGGCGTGAAGATGATGACCAACATCGTCGAATGCCCGCAGACGCCCGAGGCATTGCAGTTGGACATGGAGCTGGAGGTCGTCTTCGAGAAGCAGAACGACGACATCACCCTTCCGTTGTTCCGTCCGGTGGGAGGCTGATCGATGCGCCGAAATGCAGTCGCGGTGGTAGGCGCCGCGGAAACGACCAGACTGGGTGTGATCCCCGAGCTGTCGCAGATCCAATTGCACGCCGACGCCGCGTTGAACGCGATGGCGGATTGCGGGTTGCGGCCCAAGGACATCGACGGGATCGCCTGCGCCAATGAAACGCCGGTGCAGCTGGCCCATTACCTCGGCATCACGCCGACATGGGTCGATGGGACCGCGGTGGGCGGATGCTCCTTCATGATCCATGTCCGCCACGCGGCGGCGGCGATCGAGGCGGGGCTGGCCAAGACGATCCTGATCACCCATGGCGAGAGCGGGAAGTCGCGCGTCGGCAATCCGCCGCGCAGCGTGCATCCGCAGTCGCTGAACGGGCAGTTCGAACAGCCGTTCGGGCCGATGGGTCCGCCCAGCATGTTCACGATTCCCGTGATGCGTTACATGAAGACCTATGGCGTGACCGAGGAGCAGATTGCCCAGGTCAGCGTCGTGCAGCGCGAATGGGCGGCGATGCACCCGCGGGCGACGTTCCGCACGCCGATCACGACCGAAGACGTGCTGAACAGCCGCATGATCGCCTGGCCGTTCCGGCTGCTGATGTGCTGCCTGGTCACCGACGGCGGCGGCGCGCTGATCCTGACCTCGGCCGACCGCGCCAAGGACTTCCCGACCAAGCCCGTCTATATCCTGGGCACCGGGGAAAGCGTTGAAACCCCGATGGTCTCGCAGATGGAGGACTTCACGTCGTCCCGCGCCTTCCGCGTGGCGGGTCCGACGGCGTTCCAGCAGGCCGGTATCAACAAGAACGATATCGACCACCTGATGATCTATGATGCCTTCGCGCATCTGCCGATCTATGGGCTGGAGGATCTGGGGATCGTTCCGCGCGGAGAGGCCGCGGCCTTCATCGCGGCGCGCAACACGGCCCCCGGCGGATCGTTGCCGTTGAACACCAATGGCGGCGGGCTGTCGTATATGCATTCCGGCATGTACGGGATGTATGCCCTGCAGGAGAGCGTGCGGCAGATGCGCGGTACCTCACCGGCGCAGATCCCGGGCGCGAAGGTCTCGGTCTGCCATGGCGTGGGCGGGATGTTCGCCGCGTCGGGCACGATCATCTTCACCAACGACCCGAGCTGACGAAGCGACCGCCATGGCCGGCCGGGCATCGCCCCGCGCCGGCCATGGTGGGCGTCGTTATCGCTTGGGGCGGAAGATCCGCCAGATCCCATCGACCGCGACGACGTCCCGGCCCTCGGCCGCGATGATCCCGCGCACGAACACCATCGATCCGGTCGTGCGGGTCACTTCCCCGCGCAGCTCGACGAACTCCCCCGGCCGGACCGCCGACAGGAAATGGGTGTTCAACTGGATGGTGACATTGGGCACGCCGCCGCCGGCGGCCTCGACATAGCAACCCAGCGTGTGATCGGCGAAGGCCACCAGGATTCCGCCATGGACCGCGCCGGCGGGATTGGCGTGATCGGGCCTGGTTTGCAGGCCATAGCGCCATCCGTCGGGGTGTTGCCGCTTCCAGGGCGTGCCGATGCCCGCGGGCATCAGATCGTGCTCCATCGGCGTCCAGCCATCGGCCGCGGGATCGAATTCGGTCATGGCCACCGCCTCGCGGTGTCACTACGTTCCGTCAGGGAGACAAAATATCGCATCCGTCCAATGTGCGGGACGTTCGGCCGCATCGCAATCGGTAACCCGCCATCCTTGACCGGCACCGATCCGCGTGGAACGCTCGACATGGCCGTCAACGGCCCGACCTGAAACCACGACCGACCGTGGCGGTCGCGCGGGGGAAACACGATCCATGACCGAAAGCCTGTTCACCGGCCTGCGAGTAATCGATTGCGCGAGCTGGATCGCCGGCCCATGCGCCGCGACGATGCTGTCCGATTTTGGCGCCGACGTGATCAAGGTGGAGCCGCCGGGCGCGGGCGATCCGTGGCGCACGCGCGGGCCATTCCCCGGGCGCGATACCGACTACTACTGGCAGTTGACGTCGCGTAACAAACGCAGCATCGCCGTCGACCTCAAGCATGCCGACGGGATCGCCGCGCTGCACCGGCTGGTCGCCTCGGCCGATGTGTTCGTGACCAACTTCCCCTTGCCTGTGCGCGACCGGCTGAAGCTGTCGGCCGAACACCTGATGGCGCTGAACCCACGGCTGATCTACGCGTCCTTCACCGCCTATGGGGAGGAAGGGGAGGAAGCGGCGAAGACCGGCTTCGACTCGACCGCCTACTGGGCGCGCACCGGCCTGATGGACCAAGTCCGCGCCGAGGCGACGACGCCGCCGGCCCGCTCCATGCCCGGGATGGGCGACCACCCGTCCGGCACCGGCCTGTATGCCGCGATCGTCACGGCGCTGTACCGGCGGGAGAAGACCGGCCAGGGCAGCCTGGTGAAATCGTCCCTGCTGCAGAACGGCCTGTGGGCCAATGCCTGCGCGGTGCAGACACGGCTGTTCAATGAGCATGTCGGCCACCGGCCGCTGCGCGAAGACGCGCCGAACGCCCTGGCGAACCACTACCAGACCCGCGACAATCGCTGGTTCATCATGGCCCTGTTCAACGAACAGCGGCAGCTCCGCGGCTTCCTGACCGCGATCGGCCGGCCCGACCTGACCGACGACCCGCGCTTCGCCACCGACGCCGCGCGCAAGCAGAATGCCCGCGTCCTGACCACGGTGCTGGATGAGGTGTTCCGCTCCCGCGACCTGGCAGAATGGCGGACCGTGCTGGATGGCGTCGGCGTGACCTTCGGTATCGCCGCCACGGTGGATGAGGCCTTGGCGGACCCGCAGATGCAGGCCTGCGGCGCGCTGGTGCCCTTCGCCGACGGCAAGGGGCTGACCGTCTCGGCCCCGTTCCATGTCGAGGGGGTCGAGAAGATCGCGCCCCAGCGGGCACCCGGGCTGGGGCAGAACACCGACGACGTGTTGGCGCAGGCCGGCTACTCGGCCGACCAGATCGGCCAGATGCGGTCGGCTGGCGTGGTGACCTAAGTGGCGGGGATGCCCTGAAGGGAGAGGGCGCATGGTGACGGCGGCGGTTCTGGTCCTGGCCTGCGTGGTGGCGTTCGGCATCGCGCTGGCGGCCCGCGCGATGCGGGAGGACCCGGAACGCGCCCGCCGCATCCCCCTGGCTGGCGCGGCGCATGGGCTGGCCGGGCTGATCGGCCTGGGGCTCCTGGTGATCTCGCTGGAGGGACCACCCCGGGGCGAGGCCACGGGCACGAGCGGGTTCGGCCTGGCCGCCGCGAGCCTGATCGGTGTGGGCGCGCTGTTCGGGTTGATGCTGCCGTCACTCAGCCGGAACGGAATCCGCGGGGTCAATGTCGTGATCGTGATCCATGGCGCGCTGGCGATCACCGGGTTCACGCTGCTGCTGGCCTGGGCGGGGTTGGGCTGACCGGACTCAGCCCGTCGCCGCCATCAGATAGTTGATCCGCAGGTCCCGCCCGGTCGTCCAGGCGCCGGTTATCAGGTTCATTTCCAGCCCCGCCGTTTCCGTCACCCGCAAGCCCGCCTGGCGCAGCATGACGCCGAGTTCGGCCGGCGGCAGGAAGGCGTTCCAGTCATGCGTGCCCACCGGCAGCCAGCGCAGCACGTATTCGGCGCCCAGCTTGGCGGTCAGCCAGGATCGGTTGGTGCGATTGAGGGTCGACATCACCAGCAAGCCTCCCGGCGCCAACAGCCCGCGCAAGGACGCGACGAAGGCGGCGGGATCGGGGACGTGCTCGATCACCTCCAGCGCCGAGATCACGGGAAAGCGAAGCCCCTCGGCCAACAGGTCCTCGGTCATGGCAACGCGGTAGGTGGGGGCGGCGTCGCCCATGTCGGCGGCGTGGTCGCGGGCGATGGCGATGACATCGGCGGCGGCATCGATCGCGGTGACGGGGAAACCGGCACGGGCCAGGGCCTCGGCCGCGAGGCCAGCGCCGCAGCCGACATCGAGGATGGCGGGGCGGGCGTCGGGTCCGAAATGGCGGGCGATCCGGGCGGTGATCCAGTCGATCCGGGCGGGGTTCATCCGGTGCAGGGGCCGCATCGGGCCGGCCGGGTCCCACCATTCGGCGGCCAACGCGTCGAAACGGGCGACCTCCTGTGCCGAGACATTATGACTGGTCATGGCCCTGGTCTCCGACGGCGATTCCTCACCGGACATGGGGTAGCACCGTCGGAAAAAAACCTGCTGGCGGGCGGAGGGCCCGCCTTCTCACGGTGCATGGGGTTTTCCCGCGTACAATTTCGGTCGGCACGGGGAGCACAAGGAAGCATTTTAACACGGAGGACGGGGAGGACCACGAAGGGTCACGGAGGTCTTCGGATGGAACCGTCGGCGGAAATGTCCCACGGCTCCGTGGCCCTCCGTGGTCCTCTGTTTCCTCCGTGTTAAAATCCTTCCTCGCGGTCCGCGCGCCCGCGCCGACCTGACCGTATCCCCGCGACAGACTTCCACCGAACAACACGCTTGCAGCGGCGATGTGTCCAGCGGTCAGGCTTTCCCCGGGCTGACGCCCATTCCCGCCGTGCGCATCGCGCCTCCCCCCACCAACACCGGCCGTCCCCTCACGGTGCATGGGGTTTTCCCGCATGCAATCTTGCTCGGCACGGGCAAGGGGCAGAAAGCGTTTCAAAACGGAGGACCACAGAGGGGCACGGAGGTCGTCGGATGAAATCGCCGGCGGTGATCCCCACGGCTCCGTGGCCCTCCGTGGTCCTCCTCGTCCTCCGTGTTAAAATTCTTCCTTGCGGTCCGCATGCCCGCGCTGACCCAACCGGTTCCCCAGGCCAGACGTCCACCGAACAGCACGTTCCCAGCAGTCCGACTTCCCCGGAACAGACCCCCATCCTCACCGGGCATGGGGTCGCATAGGACGAAAAAACACGACCTCACATCCAAGCTATCGGGTCCGGCCACCGGCGAGAAAGTTCTCATAATGTTCCCAACCTACATCGCCCCCCAGGCCCGAGGCAAGCACGCAAGAAACAGCCATGCGGCCAGCGGCCCGCAAGGTCCGGTCATGCGCCTTGCCCCTGTGGCCGGTGGCCTATATGTGTGTCGCGGCATAGACAACTGGCAACCGATCCCCGCTTCATGGCCCGCATAGTGATGAAATTCGGCGGCACGTCCGTCGGCGACCTCGACCGCATCCGCAACGTCGCCCAGCGGGTGAAGCGGGAGGTCGACGCCGGCAACGAAGTCGCGGTCGTGGTCTCCGCCATGTCGGGCGCGACCAACCAACTTGTGAAGTTCTGCACGGAACTGTCACCCCTGCACGACGCGCGGGAATACGACACCGTCGTCGCCACGGGCGAACAGGTCACGACCGGCCTGCTGTCGATCGCGCTCCAGACCATCGGGGTCGAGGCACGGTCCTGGCAGGGCTGGCAGATCCCGATCCACACCGACACCGCCCACGGCAAGGCCCGCATCCAGGGGATCGAGGGTGACGAACTGATCCGCTGCATGAAGGCCGGCCAGGTGCCGGTCGTATCCGGCTTCCAGGGGATCGCGCCGGATGGCCGCATCACGACGCTGGGGCGCGGCGGGTCCGATACCTCGGCCGTGGCGCTGGCCGCTGCGCTGAAGGCCGATCGCTGCGACATCTACACCGACGTCGATGGCGTCTACACGACCGATCCGCGCATCGTGCCGAAGGCGCGGAAGCTCGATAAGATCAGCTATGAGGAAATGCTGGAACTCGCCTCGGTGGGCGCCAAGGTCCTGCAGACCCGCAGTGTCGAGCTGGCGATGAACGAACGCGTCCGGGTCCAGGTCCTGTCCAGTTTCCAGGACCTGCCGGGCACGATGATGGTGGACGAGGACGAGATCGTGGAAAAGCAGAACGTTTCCGGCATTGCCTATTCGCGTGACGAGGCGAAGCTGACGCTCCGCCGGGTGCCGGACCGGCCGGGCATCGCCGCGACGATCTTCGGCGTGCTCGCCGACCAGAACGTCAATGTCGACATGATCGTGCAGAACACCTCGGCCGACGGCCTAACCGACATGACCTTCACCGTGGGCAAGGCCGATCTCGCGCGCGCCCAGGCGGCGATGGGGCAGGTCAAGGACCAGATCGGCTACGACCACGTCCTGGAAGACACCGACGTCGCCAAGATCAGCGTCGTCGGCGTCGGCATGCGCAGCCACGCCGGCATCGCCAACACCATGTTCCAGGCGCTGGCCGGCAAGGGGATCAACATCCAGGTCATCTCGACCAGCGAAATCAAGGTCAGCGTCCTGATCGCCGCGGAATACACGGAACTCGCGGTCCGGGCCCTGCACACCGCCTATGGCCTCGATGCCAGCTGACCTGACAGAAATTCCGCGCGACGCCGCCTGGGCATCCGCGCGCGCGGACCTGGACCGGCTCTGGGCGCGGGGCACCGCGTTCCTCGGCTGCCAATACGCCCTGCTCGGCGGCGCCATGAGCTGGGTGAGCGAGCGCAATCTCGTCGCCGCCATCTCCAACGCCGGCGGTTTCGGCGTCATCGCCTGCGGCTCGATGGGCCCCGACCTGCTGGCCCGCGAAATCGCCGCGACCCAGGCGCTGACGTCCAAGCCGTTCGGCATCAACCTGATCACGATGCATCCGCAACTGGACGATCTGGTGAAGGTCTGCCTGGAGGCCAAGGTCACCCACGTCGTGCTGGCCGGCGGCATTCCGCCCGGCGGCGCCGTGCGCGCGGTCAAGGACGGCGGCGCCAAATTGATCGCCTTCGCCCCCGCCTTGGTGCTGGCGCGCCGCCTGGTGCGTTCCGGCGCCGACGCGATCGTGATCGAGGGATCAGAAGCCGGCGGCCATATCGGCCCCGTGTCCCTGACGGTGCTGGCACAGGAAATCCTGCCCCATATCAAGGACGTGCCGGTCTTCGTGGCCGGCGGTCTCGGCCGCGGCGAGGCAATCCTCGCCTATCTGGAAATGGGCGCTTCCGGCGCGCAGTTGGGCAGCCGTTTCGCCGCCACCACCGAATCGATCGCGCACGCCAACTTCAAGCGCGCCTTCATCCGCGCCAATGCCCGCGACGCCGTCCCGTCCATCCAGCTCGACGAACGCTTCCCGGTCATCCCGGTGCGCGGCCTGGTGAACGAAGGCACCAAGCGCTTCCTGGTCCATCAGGCGGAAACGCGGGACCGGTTCCAGGCCGGCGAACTGACGAAGGAAGAAGCCCAACTCGCCATCGAGCATTTCTGGGCCGGGGCGCTGCGGCGCGCGGTCATCGATGGGGATGTGGAGAACGGCTCGGTCATGGCCGGCCAATCCGTCGGCATGGTCACGGCGGAGCAGACGACAGCTTCCGTGATCGCCGAACTGGTTGACCAGGCGGTCGCGGCGTTGCGCGCCCGCCGCTTGTAGCGGCGCATGGTCACCGCCCCCCGCCGCCTGCTCGCCCGCCTGCGGGACCTGCGCGCGAGCCGAACGGGGTCCGAGGCGGGGGCCCAACGGGGGGCGATGGGGGCGCTCGTGCGCCTGGTGGCCTCGGAACTGGTCAGCGAAGTCTGCTCGGTCTACGTCCACCGCCCCGGCGACCTGATGGAACTGGCCGCGACCGAGGGGTTGAACCCCAGCGCCGTCGGCCGCACACGCCTGAGGGTCGGGGAAGGCATCGTCGGCCTCTGCGCCGCCACCGCCGCGGTGATGAACCTGCCCGACGCGCAGAACCATCCCTCCTTCGCCTATCGCGCGGAAACCGGGGAAGAACCCTTCGCCTCCATGCTCGCCGTGCCCGTCCGCCGCTCGGGCAGGACGCTGGGCGTGCTGGCGGTGCAGAACCGCGCGCCCCGCCATTTCAACGATGATGAGGTCGAGGAACTCGAAACCGTCGCCATGCTGGTGGCCGAGATGCTGTCGGCCGAGGGCGCGACCGATGCCCAGCTCGAAGGCGTGGGCGACACGGTGCCGCGGGTGTTCTCCGGCTCCACCCTGATGACCGGGATCGCGATCGGGCCGGTGGTGCTGCACGGCATGCCGACCACCGCGATCCGGCTGCTGGCTGACGACCCGGATGCCGAACGCAAGCGCCTGCACGAGGCGGCCGAACGGATGCAGCGCGGCCTCGATGACCTGATCGCCGGCGTGCCCACCGCCAACGGATCCGCCGACGCCTCCGCATCGCGCGAAGTGCTGGAAGCCTATCGCCTCGTCGCCGCCGACGCCGGCTGGCTGCGCCGGGTGGAGGACGTGATCCGCGGCGGCCTGACCGCCGAAGCCGCGGTGCAGCGCGTCGCCAGCGACCTGCACGACCGCATGCGGCGGATCACCGATCCCTATCTGCGCGAACGCCTCGCCGATATCGAGGACCTGGCCGGCCGACTGCTGATGACCCTGACCGGCGATGGCGCCCGCCCGCCGGTGCCTCCCGGCTCGATCCTGCTGGCCCGCCGCCTCGGCCCGGCCGAGTTGCTGGACTGGCACGCCGCCGGCATCGCGGGCGTCGCGGTGGAGGAAGCCAGCCCCTCCGGCCACGCCGCGATCCTGGCGCGCGCGCTGGACATTCCCGCGATTGGCTCCACGCGCGGGATGCTGGACACGGCGCAAAGCGGCGACCTCGCGATCCTGGACGGGGATGAGGGCCAGCTGGTCCTGCGCCCGGAATCCGAGGTGCGGCAGGTCTATGTCCGCGCGCTGGAAGTCCGGTCGGCGCAGCACGCCGGCTGGGCGGCGTTGCGCGACCGGCCCGCCGTCACACGCGATGGCGTGACGGTGAAGCTGATGCTGAATGTCGGCCTCAGCCTGGAACTGGCCCAGCTTGAACGGACCGGCGCCGATGGGATCGGGCTGTTCCGGACCGAGATCGCCATGCTCGCGCGCGGGTCGATCGCCGATGTGGCCGAACAGGCATCGATCTACGCTCGCACGCTGGATGCGGCGGGCGATCGGCCGGTGCTGTTCCGCACGTTGGACCTGGGCGCGGACAAGCTGCTGCCGGGCACGGTGTCGGAGGAGGAGAACCCGGCGATGGGCTGGCGCTCCATCCGCATCGGGCTGGATCGGCCGGCGCTGCTGCGGCGGCAATTGCGCGCTCTGCTGCTGGCCGCGGGCGGACGACCGCTGTCGGTGATGTTCCCGATGGTGGCCACGGTCGCCGAATTCCGCGCCGCCAAGTCGCTGCTGCTGGCCGAGGCGCGCCGGGTCCGCCCCGCCCCGTCCCGCCTGTCGATCGGCACGATGCTGGAGGTGCCGGCGCTGCTCTGGCAGATGACCGACCTGCTGCGAGAGGCCGATTTCATCTCGGTCGGGTCGAATGACCTGGTGCAGTTCCTGTTCGCCGCCGATCGCGGCACGCCCTCGCTGTATGACCGCTACGACCTGCTGTCGCAGCCGATGCTGGACCTGCTCGAGCAGTTGCTGGTCAAGGCAGACGCGGCCGGGGTGCCGATCTCCCTGTGCGGGGAAGCCGCTTCCCGCCCGCTCGAAGCCCTCACCCTCACCGCGCTCGGATTTCGATCTTTGTCCATGCCCGCGAGTGGGATCCTGCCGGTGAAGGCGCTGCTGGCCGCCGCCGATCTGGGGGCGTTCCGGCCGGTGCTGAATTCCATCCGGCGGGCGGGCAGCGGGCTGGGGAGCCTGCGGGAACCGATCGTGACCTGGGCGCGGGAGCGTGGGCTGCCGGTTTGAGCTGGCGGTCAGACATCCACCTCCTCAACCGTCCTCGCCCGCTCCTGAATGAACTGGAACCGCAGTTCCGGCTTCCGGCCCATCAGGCTTTCCACCATCGTGCTGGTTTCCATCCGATCCTCCGGCGCCGCCACAACCTTGAGCAGCGTCCGGCGTGCCGGGTCCATCGTGGTTTCCTTGAGCTGCATGGGCGGCATTTCGCCAAGGCCCTTGAAGCGGCTGACCTCGACCTTGGCGCTGCCCTTGAACTCCGACTTCATCTTCCGTTCGCGATCCGCGTCGTTCATCGCGTAGACCGACTTTGCCCCCTGGGTCAGCCGGTACAGCGGCGGCTGCGCGAGGTACAGGTTCCCCCTCCGCACCAGTTCCGGCAGTTCCCGATAGAAGAACGTCATCAGCAGCGACGCGATATGCGCCCCGTCCACATCGGCGTCGGTCATGATGATGACCCGCCCGTAGCGCAGCCGGGCGTGGTCGAAGCGGTCGCCGACGCCGCAGCCCAGCGCCTCGATCAGGTCCTTCAACTCCTGGTTCTGCCGCAGCTTGTCGGCTGACGCGCTGGCGACGTTCAGGATTTTCCCCCGCAGCGGCAGCACCGCCTGGGTATCGCGGTTGCGCGCCTGCTTGGCCGATCCACCGGCCGAGTCGCCCTCGACCAGGAAAATCTCGGTCTCGGCGGCGTTTTCCCGCGTGCAGTCGGTCAGCTTGCCGGGCAAACGCAGGCGGCGGGTGGCCGATTTGCGCGGCGTGTCCTTGGCTTCCTTGCGGCGAATGCGCTCCTCGGCGCGTTCGATCACATAGGTCAGCAAATTGTCGGCTTGGTTCGGATCGCCGGCCAGGAAGTGGTCGAACCGATCGCGCAGGGCCGTTTCCGTCAGCCGCGCGGCTTCCGGGCTGGTCAGTTTCTCCTTTGTCTGGCCCTGGAACTGCGGTTCCCGGATGAACAGCGACAGCTTGGCCGCGATCGGGTCCAGCACGTCATCGGCGGTCACCTGGGCGGCCCGCCGGTTGCCGCGTTGCTCGCCCCAGGCGCGGAGCCCCTTCAACAAAGCCGACCGGAAGCCGGTTTCGTGGGTACCGCCCTGCGCTGTGGGGACCGTGTTGCAATAGGAATGGAGGAACCCCTCCCCTTCCTCCCGCCAGACCACGGCCCATTCCAGCCGGCCGCTGGCTTCACCAGGCAGATCGGCCTCTCCGGCCCAAATCTGCGGCAGGACGCGGGGCGAGTCGCCGATATCGGCTTCCAGGCTGTCGCGCAGGCCGCCGGGGAAGTGCAGCACCGCCTCGGCCGGGGTTTCGTCCTTGGCCAGCAGCAGCACGGGCGCGCAGGACCAGCGGATTTCGACGCCGCGGAACAGATACGCCTTGGAGCGGCAGAGCCGGTACAGGCGCGACGGAATGAAGCGCAGCGGCCCGAAGATCGACGGGTCCGGGTGGAAGCGGATGGTCGTGCCGCGCCGGTTATGCACCGGGCCGGCGTTCACCAGCTTGGTCGTGGGCTTGCCCAGCGCATAGCTCTGCTTCCACAGCACGCGATCGCGGGCGACCTCGACCTCCATCACGTCGGACAGCGCGTTGACGACCGAACTGCCGACACCGTGCAACCCGCCCGAGGTGTTGTAGGCCTTGCCGCCGAATTTCCCGCCCGAGTGCAGCGTGGTCAGGATCACTTCCAGCGCGCTCAGGTTCTTGAACTTGGGGTGCGGATCAACCGGAATGCCGCGGCCGTTGTCGCGGATGGTCAAATAGTTGCCGATTTCCAGATGGACCTCGATGAAGCTGGCATGGCCGGCCACCGCCTCATCCATGGCGTTGTCCAGGACCTCGGCGGCCAGATGGTGCAGCGCTGCTTCGTCGGTGCCGCCGACATACATGCCAGGCCGGCGGCGCACGGGTTCCAGCCCCTCCAGGACCTCGATGTCCTTGGCGGAGTAGTCGGTATCGGTGACGGTGGGTGGGGTTGCCCGCCGCTTGGCCGCGTCGCCCTTGCCCGCATCGCCCTTATTGGCGTCCGGCTTGCCCGCGCGCGGTTTGTCACCGCCCTGGCTGAACAGATCGTTCATGCTGTGTTCCCGTTTCTCGACCGCACCCTACAAGGATGCGGGGAGTCCGGGCAATCGTTCTGACGCCCCGCGCGAGGATCAGCCGGGGGACGAGCGCCAGTCCATCACGGCGCGCATGAAGCCGGCGAGCGCGTCCAGCACGGCCTCGGCCTCTTCCTCGGTATATTTCTCGGCCGGCGGCAGGCCGGGGGCACGCCAGGTGCGGCGGAGTTGGCGCAGCGAGTCCCCGATCGCGGGCGGCAGGTCCTCGCGGGCCGCGATGGCCGCCAGCAGCCGTGTCCAGTCCCCGATCACGGCGGCATCCAGGTCACCCGCGATCGCCCGCAGCCCCACCCGCGCCACATGCATCCCATGAAACACCGCGGCGCTCGGCCGCCGCAGCGCGAGGCAACGCCGCGCTTCGTCATGGTGAAAGGCGGCCTCGGGGAAGCGGTCCTCGATCGCCGGGTCGGGCGTGCACTCGGTCAGGTCGGGCCAGCCCGGGGTGGTGGCGGAGACCTGGATATCGGCCAGGTCCTCGATCAACCGCTGTTCCAGATTGTCCAGCGCGCGCAGCCGGTCGGCGGTGGACGGGGGCGCGCGATCCCCGCGCCGCAGCAACGTCCGGGCGGCGGTTGCGGCGCCACGCGCGCCCAGCAGGCGCAACGGTTCGGCAAGCGTCCGCAGCCGGGTGGCGGTCGCCTGCCATGACGGCTCCGCGGCCCGTTCGGCGCGCAGCGTGGCGAGAACCTGGGCATAGGCGCGCGCCATGGCGAGCAGACTGTCGGCCTCGGACGGCGGGTCGGGCCAGGGCGCATCCGGGGCCGTGGACGCCGCTTCATCGTTCTGGTCGGCGGCGTCTGGAGAGTGGCGGGCGCGATACAGCATGGCGACCGCGGTTTCATTCGCCGGTCCGCAGGCCAGTTCCACGCCATCGGGATCAATCCGGTGCCGCCAGACCTGGCCGTCGCCGTCGCCTGTCAGCACGACAAGCTCCTCCGACGCGCCATCCTGGTAGGCATCGAGGGCAATGCGTCCCTCATGCGCCTCGGCGTAGCGGATCCAGCGGCGCTGATCGTTGGAGCCGACCGTCGCATCGCCGGGCGTGTAGGGATCGACCCGAGCCCCATCACTGTCCGGCCGGACGATGAACAGGTCCTGCCGGTCGCGGCGGCTGGCGATCACGCACAGCCCTTCCGAATCAAAGCGCATTTCGTGGCGGGTGAGGTTGTGTTCGCGCAGCGCGGCGGCGACGGCGCTTTCCTCGGCCGGGGGCAAGGCGAGGCCGTGGTCGAGGCGGGGGAAGTCGCCGATCAGCAGATAGGGCATCGGGCCATGCCAGCCGATGCCGCAGCCCCAGTCGCGACCCTTGCCGCGGACATGCACGATGCTGGACAGGCCGGCCAGTTCCTCAAACAAGGTGGGGGAGCGGCGATCCAGCACGACGGCCGCCTGGCCGAAATGCGCGCGGATGGCGTCTTCTTCCCCACGGAACGCCTCGGTGATGTCGTGGCACGGGGGCGCGGGCGGGGCGGCGGGCGTGGTTTCGACCAGCCGTCCTTGGTTGTCCACGCTGTACAGCCGAACAGAGCGGGCGGCGCCGACGAATTCCACCCGGGCGGGCTCGCCCGACAAGGGGCCATCGACCGCGCCGCGTCGGCGTTCGATCACGCATTCGCGGATGGCGCCATCGGGATCGACGACTTCGCGGATCACCAGCAGCGCGAGTCCCAGGCCGTCGGGGCCGCCGAGCCTTTGGTGGAGAAGCCAGTGTTGGAAGTCGTGCGGGGCGAGGGGATGGGGCTCGGTCGGGGTGCTGTAGAGTTCGTCGGTACCGCCGTCGGGCCGGGTCGTTTCGCGGAAGATGGCGTAGGAGACGGGGCGAGGCAGGGGTTCGCGGGCGGCCAGCCACTGTGCCGCCAATTGCGGCCCATTCCAGAGACTGGTCCTTCCCGCCATTGCCATCTGTCTTGCGGCTTCCATCCATCGAGAGGGCTGATGCCCCGGTGACCACCTACCACAAATTCGTGGCAACTTTCTTTCAGCGCGCGGTGGATACATTTTTTGGATGCACCACGCCTCTCGGCCTCGATATCGTCTTAATCCCTGGGTTCCGTGATACGTCTGATTGACAGTATTGTCACGTAGCCAACCATGCTTTTAATGGCCTTCTTGGAAGAAAGCGTCAAAATCGGGCGGAATCGATCATCCCCCAGAGCGCCATGGTGGATGCAACCCAAATCATCATCAATACCGTGAAAAGGGAACGTGTCAGAATATGGCAATCCAAGGTAGCGGAAATAATGTGTAAATCGTTGTCATTATTGCGGATTGCCACCGTTTTTCCTGCCGCGGGCCCGCGATGCGTCCGGGCGACGGTCCGGCGCCCCGGCGCGCGCGTGCCACGTGACAGACGGCCATGTTTCGCTATGCTGACGGCGTCATGACACCCGAAAACATCCTGTCGCATCCCGCCCGCGTGCTGACGCAGTCGCAGCGGGAGGATTATTTCCGCAAGGGCTTCCTCTCGGCCGAGGGGTTGATCCCGCGTCCCTGGCTCAACCGGTTGATCGACCTGTCGAACGAATTCCTGGAGACGAGCCGCGGGCTGACGGAGTCGAACGAGGGGTTCGATATTGGTCCGAAGCACAGCGCTGAACGCCCCCATGTGCGGCGGTTGCGGGCGCTGGTGGATCGGCATCCGGATTTCTGGCGTTTTGCCGCGGAGTCGCCTCTGGCGGACATCGCCGCCGATCTGGTTGGGCCGGATGTGAAGTTCCACAGCAGCAAGCTGAACTACAAATGGCCTGGCGCCGGGGAAATCGTGAAGTGGCACCAGGACACCGCCGCCTGGCCGCACACGAACTACAGCCTGGTGACATTGGGCGTGTATCTGGATGACACGCCGGCCGAACGCGGCCCGCTGAGCTGCCTGCCGCGGTCACACCAGGGGCCGATCTTCGTGCATCGCGACGATGCCGGGACCTGGACGGGCGCGGTGCGGGAGGAGGACCTGGCCGGCTTCGACATCAATGACGTCGAGGACCTGACCGGCGATGCCGGCGCGGTGGTGGCGCTGCATTGCCGGGTGCTGCATGCGTCCCGCGCGAACATGACCGACCGGGTTCGGCCCTGCGCGCTGTTCGTCTATGCGGCGGCGGATGCTTTTGCCTGGATGCCGCAGCCTACTCCGACCAGCCATACCGGAAAGATCGTGCGTGGCGCGCCGGCCAAGGTCGCGCATCTCGACCCGACCCCCTGCCCGGTGCCGCCGAACTGGGCGGAGCAGGGGTATGGGTCGATCTTCTCCGCGCAGAAAGCCGCCGCCGAGGCGATGTAGGCCACGCCCCTCAGAACCCCTCGTAGTCGCCGGTCCGCTTTTCCTTGAAGGCCGCGATCGCCTCCGCGTGATCGTGGCCGGCGCGGGCGATGGCGATGTGGGAGCTGATGAGGTCGAAGGCGGTCGTCATGTCCACCGTCATCCCCTGATGCACCGCGCGCTTGATCAGCCGCACCGACAAGGGCGGCATCGAGGCGATGCGGCGGGCCAGCGCCATCGTACCCTCCATCAGCCCATCATCGGGGAACACGTGGTTGACCAGCCCGATCACCAGCGCCTGGTCGGCGTCCAGGAAGTCGGAGGTCCACAGCAGTTCCAAAGCCCGCGCTGGACCAACGATCCTAGGCAGGAACCACGCGCCGCCGCCGCCAGGCAGCAGGCCGATCTTGGCGTAGGTCTCGGCGAACCGGGCGGACTGCGCGGCAACCCGGATGTCGCAGGCCAGGGCGAGGTCCATGCCTCCGCCGGTCGCGACACCGTTGACGGCGGCAATGAGAGGCTTCTCGAACCTCGCGGCGCGCTTGGGGAAGGCCTGGATGTCGTTCCAAATGCGGTTCTTGGTCACATGCGGGCGGTTGTCGGCCGCCCCGCCCATGCCGCCGACGTCGCCGCCCGAGCTGAAACCCCGGCCGGCGCCGGTCAGGATCACGACCCGCACGTCGTCGCGTGCGTCGCACTCATCGAGCAGGGCCACCATTCCATGGAGCATCGGGCCGGTGAAGGCGTTCAGCTTCTCCGGGCGGTTGAGGGTGATGACGGCGACGTGGTCGGTCACCTCGAACAGCAGATTTTCGGTCATGGACGGTTCCTTGGCATTATGGTTGGGCGATGAACCGCAGATAGAGCCAATGCGCCCCGGGCCCGGTGATCGCGCCCACCGTGCAGCCGACCGCATAGCCGCCGGCCGCGGCGGGGATCACCAACAGCGGGATCGACCAGTCCAGGGCGGACGCGGCGGCGGCGAGTGTGCCGCTGTAGAACACCGCCCCCGCCGCCGCGGCCGCACCCGTCAGGATACAGGCCACGCCCTGCAACTGGAGGGCCGACATGTTCTCGGGCTGCGCCGGGATTGACTGGGCCTCGGCCGCTCCTGGCAGCGCCAGGGCCGCCAGCAGGGCCATCCGGATCGGCGCCTTCATCACTGCTTCGCCTTCAGCTCCAGCAACGGCAGCAGGACCGCGTCGCGTTCAGCCACGAGTTCAGCCATGGACTTGCCCTTTGCCTCGGCCATCACGCCATCGATGATCTGTTGGCAGGTGGCGTCGGTCAATTCGGGAGTCGTCATCGTGGCCCACCAAGCCTCGAACGCCGGGCGGAACTGGTGGAGCATATGGGGCATCCCGCCCTCTCCGCCGCCCAGATGGAACGTCATGTGCGGCCCCATCGCGGCCCAGCGCAGGCCGGGGCCGGCGCTGATCGCGGTGTCAACATCCTCCACGCTGGCCAGGCCCGAGACCACCGCGCTGACCGCTTCCCGCCACAACGCCGCCTGCAACCGGTTCGCCAGATGCCCCGCGGCTTCCTTCCGGATCCAGATCGCCTTCTTGCCGATGTGGTTGTAGAAATCGAGGCACCATTGCACCGTCTCCGGCGCGGTGTCCTTGCCGCCCACGACCTCCACCAGCGGGATCAGATGCGGGGGGTTGAACGGATGCCCGACCGCCATGCGTGGGGCGGAGGCAAACCCGGCCTGCATCTCGCTCATGATCAGCCCCGACGTGGAGGACGCCAGGATCGCGTCCGGCCGCATCGCCGTGTCCAGCCGGGCATAGAGTTCCCGCTTCACCGGCAGCCGCTCGGGCGCGTTTTCCTGGATGAACTCGGCCGCGGCCACCGCTTCCTCGGGCGAGGCGTGGAACCGCCACGCATCCGGGGACGCCCCGCCCACCATGCCGATCCGCGCCATCGCCGGCCAGGCATCGGCGACATAGCGGCGGACATAGTCGGCGGCCTCCGGCCTCGGGTCCCACACATCGACCGTCATGCCGCGCGCGAGGAACCAGGCGGTCCAACTGGCCCCGATCGTGCCGGCGCCCAGGACGGCGGCGCGGGTTACGGCGGTCGGTTGCGTCATGGCGGCTCTCCTGTATTCAGTGCCACGATCCTACCCACCCCGCCGCCCGACCGATAGGAGGATAGGCTGGCCGAATGCGACCTCTATACTTGAAAGATCCGCCATGCTCCAGCCGGGACCCTGGCTTTCGGTTGCCACTCAGGAACACGTATAAGGCCGTCTCTACGTAATTTGGCAACGATTTGATTAAGGTCGGTCTTGGTAACCCCGTGTTGTGAGAGGATGATAGGCCATAGGTCGTCATAAAGTTGCGGACGGTGGGAACTACTAACCCATCTTATTCATCGCATGCCAGGGATTCGCTGGCGGGCGTAGCGTAATCATCTGATTTGACGCAGAGATTTGGGTGTCGAAACCAATTCCTGCCGAATCGGACGGTGCCACACCCGCCATGGTCGAAAATACTCCGCTGCCGT
>CAMCDA010000046.1 GCA_945873195.1 Asaia bogorensis | reverse complement strand
TGCCGATCAACAATCAGGACCAGACATAACGCTTGCCCCCGTCAGACCGACGGCGGATGATGAGTTCGTCGCGATTACCAAACGTCATCCTGATTGTCGCTGATCGCCATCCAGATTGTCGCGCAACATCCATCGACGCTTGGCGGGGCATATCCTTCGAGTGGGCTATGGGTGATGTATCGGCGGGGTGGTCGGGTGAACCACCGGAACGCGGCGCGGGCTGCACGGAAGGCGTGGAGCTTCTCGCTCGGCGCCAAATCTTTGAGCCTCGCCTGAATATGGGCGTCCGTGATGTCCTTCACGTCCTGGGTGTCGAGTGCGGCGAAGTGCTTGGTGAGGAGGCGCTTGATCTCGCGCTTGGTGCTCTCTCTCCCGGTGTGCTGATCCAGGTAGGCATCACGGGCGGCGGAGAATGGGAGCGACGCCGACTTTGCGATCGGCTCTTCAACGAGGAGGCGACGTGCGGCCGTTCGCGCGTCCGCTAGTCCCATTTCAGGGTAGTGCCCCACCACAGTCTGTATGCGGCCCTTCGTGCGGACGACGAACCAGGTCTTCTTGAGCTTGCCAATCCGTATGCCAAAGCCGGGCGTCTTGCCGTCATGGTAGGTTCCCGCTTTCAGGGAGCGGACGGTCAACTCGGTGAGGGTCGCTTTCGTCACTCTTTTTTTGCTCTCGAATGGGGCGTGCTGTGGTGAGACAGCATGGGTTGCCATGAGGAGGCTGGAGAGTTGACTATACGCCTAACCATCAGAAAATACGATGGTTTTTGTTTGATATGAGGAGGTATGAGTAGTGCCGAGAAGGCAGCGAAATTGCTCTCAAAAGAGCTTGGGAAGCTGCCGTTCTACCATTGAACTACACCCGCTCAACCCTGCCCTTATAGTGGAAGCCCCGGAGGTCGCGCAATCCGGGCAAGGGAAAGATTCAGACCGGACCGAACGGATCCAGCGTCCGCACCCCGAACGGCGCGAAATCCCGGATGTTGCGGGTGACCACGGACAGGTCGTGCGCCATCGCGGTGGCGGCGATCATCGCGTCCTCGATCAACTGGTCCGACCGACCGTGCATCAGTCGGCCCCAGATACGGAACACCCGGCCATCCAGCGGCAAGATGTTCCAAAGACCGGCGATCTGATCCACCCAGGCCTCGATTTCAGCGGCCTTCGCCGGGTCCTGCTGGCGGGTGATTTCCACGCCGGCCTGCAGCTCTCCGATCGTCACGGCCGAGAGAAACAGGTCGCGGTCGGCAGTCGCCCGCAGCCAGGCGATGGCCATGGGATGCGGGCGCGGCTTGCGCAGTTCCGACACCACATTGGTGTCAACGAGGTACACCGGCCCGGCTACGCGAACGGGTTGGGGCGCCGCCGCTGGCCACCGCGCGCGGGGACAGGGATATCGGCGCGGGCATGATCGGACAGCAGCAGGTCCTTCAGGGTCGGCGCATCCCCTTGCAGCCGGCGCCATTGGTCCATCGGCACCAGGACGGCGGCGTCCACGCCACGGCGGCTGATGACCTGGGGTCCTTCTTCAAGGCAAAGAGTCAACATCTCACTGAACCTCGCTTTTGCGTCCTGTACGGGCCATGCGGGCATCCGTAGCTCCTGGAGGTTGAAAAACCGTTAACGCGGGATGGAAAACCTTCGTTCCCATGCGACTAGTCATATAACTGGTCAGATCAAACATCGCAACCGAAACCGCGCAACAGCCCAACCGCGGGCGGGATTCCGCGCGATCAGGCGAAAGTTGACAGCGCCCGACCTCGCCACTAGGTTGTTATCCGTCAGGGGCTTGACCCGGTTTCTCGCGCGCCTGATCCCTTCCCGTCTTCCCATTCGCTGATGGCCATTCGCTGATGGCACGCCTCACGGCGGTCGGCCCAGGATGAAACCAATCTGGCCGAACACCAATCCCCCGGACCGTGCCACGCGACCCGCCTGACCGAGGCATTCTGATGCATCTCGCCGAACTGAAATTGAAGTCGCCAGCCGACCTGGTGAGCTTCGCCGAGTCCCTGAACATTGAAAACGCGTCGTCCCTGCGCAAGCAGGACATGCTGTTCGCCATTCTCAAGAACCTTGCCGAAAACGACCAGCCGATCCACGGCGACGGCACGCTGGAAATCCTGCCCGACGGGTTTGGATTCCTCCGCAGTTCCGAGGCGAACTACCTTCCCGGCCCCGACGACATCTATGTCAGCCCCAGCCAGGTGCGCCGCTTCGCCCTGCGCACCGGCGACACCGTCGAAGGCCAGATTCGCGCGCCCCGCGATGGTGAGCGCTATTTCGCTCTGCTCAAGGTCGAGCAGGTGAATTTCGAGCCGCCGGAAGCGGTGCGCCACCGGATCAACTTCGACAACCTCACGCCCCTGTACCCCGACGAACGGCTGAAGATGGAGCTGGAAAACTACCAGCCCACCGCCAAGGGCGCGCAGCGGGACTACACGCCGCGGGTGATCGACCTGATCTCTCCCATCGGCAAGGGCCAGCGCGCGCTGATCGTCGCCCCGCCGCGCACCGGCAAGACGGTGATGCTGCAAAGCATCGCGACCGCCATCGCCGCCAACCATCCGGATGTCTTCCTGCTGGTGCTGCTGATCGATGAGCGGCCCGAGGAAGTCACCGACATGGCGCGCACGGTCAAGGGAGAGGTCGTTGCCTCCACCTTCGACGAACCGGCGACCCGGCATGTGCAGGTCACGGAGATGGTGCTGGAAAAGGCCAAGCGCCTGGTCGAGCACAAGCGCGACGTGGTCATCCTGCTTGACAGCATCACCCGCCTCGCCCGCGCCTACAACACCGTGGTTCCGTCATCGGGCAAGGTGCTGACCGGCGGCGTGGACGCGAACGCGTTGCAGCGGCCGAAACGCTTCTTCGGCGCGGCGCGCAATATCGAGGAAGGTGGCTCCCTGACCATCATCGCGACCGCGCTGATCGATACCGGCAGCCGCATGGACGAGGTGATCTTCGAGGAGTTCAAAGGCACCGGTAACTCGGAAATCATCCTGGACCGGAAACTATCCGACAAGCGCACCTTCCCCGCGATCGACATCACCAAGTCGGGCACCCGCAAGGAAGAGCTGCTGGTCGAAAAAGGCATCCTGTCGAAGATGTGGGTACTGCGCCGTATCCTCAATCCGATGGGCACGACGGACGCGATGGAATTCCTGCTGGACAAGCTGAAATACAGCAAGACCAACAACGATTTCTTCGAGGCGATGAATACCTGATTGGGTTGGCCTGCTCGCCGTGGCGGGTGAACCGTCTCGTTATGCCGGGCAAATTTTTACGTCATGCCGGGCGTAGGCCCGGCACCCACGATTTTCCCCTGTTGCTGACAGTGAAGTCGTGGGTGCTGGGCCTTCGCCCAGCATGACGAAAAGGTGGCCAGCATAACGGCGTCCCTAACTCGCCAGCACGCCCACCAGATCCTCCTCCAGAACCACGCACGTCAGCGGCCCACCCATCCCCGCCCCCGTGTCGATCCCGATCCGATTGGGAGTCGTCACAACCTGCGGCGTGTTGGAATGCCCGTGCACAACGATCGCCCCCAGGCTGCCCTCCGTGAACAAAAACGGCTGGCGCATCGTCGTCAGGTCATCCAGCGTCTGCTCCGCCAGCGGCACGCCCGGACGGATGCCAGCGTGGACGAACAGATACTCCGCCTCCTGGTGCATCCGCACCAGGCTCCGCAGGAAGGCTACATGGGCGGGCGGGAAAGCTGCCTCCCATTCCTCCCGCGGCAAATCAGGATCGAGTCCCCAACTCGGCAGCGACTCGCGTCCCCCCGCCCATAACCAATCCGTCGCCGCGGCCCGATCGCCCGCAAGCGCGTCGACCAGCATGCGTTCATGATCGCCCATCAGGTGCACGACTCGCAGCCCCGGCGCGGGAGGCGGCCCCGCGAGTACATCCAGCACGCCCGCGCTGTCCGGCCCCTTGTCTATATAATCACCGATATGCACCAACACCGCCGCCGGCACCGGACGTTCCGCCAGGTCCTGGGCGATCGCCTGCCGCAGCGCGACCAGCTTGTCCTTGCAGCCATGGATGTCGCCGATCACGTAGACCCGCCGTCCCCTCGGCATCCAGCCCGGCGCGCGCAGCCAGCGCATCGTCGCCGGCGAATCGCCCGCCGGCTTCGGACCGGTCCAGGTCGGCACCGACGCCGCGGCCTCAATCGCCGCCCGTCCGCGCGGCCCGCGCCTAATCGGCCGCCTCATGGCCTGCCTCCCTTTCGGTTTTCTGAGGGCCTGCTAGGCTGGGTGGGCAAGTCAAACCGGAGGAAGGCTTTGGCCAAGATCACATTCCCTGTCGAAGCGACGCATATCATGATGTTTGCGCGCGCCATCGGCGACACGAACCCCGTCTACCACGATGCGGAGGCGGCGAAAAAATCGGAAGCCGGCGGCGTCATCGCTCCGCCGAGCTTCGCGCAGGCGGTAGCGCAGTTCGACCCCGACTACCACCTGCGGCCGAAGCCCGGCCAGAAGTGGTTCGGCTCGGGCGCGACGCCCAGCGGCGTGGAGGGCAAGCCCGCCTCGTCCGGCGGCCTGCATGCCGAACAGCATTACGAATACATCCGCCCCCTGCGCCCCGGCGACGTCCTGACCTGCGAAACCAAGCCAGGCAAGACGTGGGAGCGTGAGAGCAAGCGCGCCGGCAAGCTGACCTTCCGGGAACGGGTGACCGAATACCGCGACCAGACCGGAGAGCTTGTGATGATTGCCCGCGGCGTCGGTGTGACCACCGAGCGTCCGGTCGACGCGGGCTGAGGAGACAGAATCATGGCACTGAAAGCATCAGCCCTGAAGGTTGGCGACACACACAGTGAGCGTGTGGTCGAAAACCTCTCCCGCACCCAGATCGTCCAGTACGCGGGCGTGTCGGGTGACTACAACCCGCTGCACACCGATGATGTGTACACGCGGGAAGCCGCCGGCTACAAAAGCGTCTTCGCGCACGGCATGCTCACGATGGGCCTGACCAGCAAGATGCTGACGAACTATGTCGGCGATGGCCGCCTGACCAAGTTCGGCGTTCGCTTCACCAACCAGGTGTGGCCGGGCGACACGCTCGATTCGACCGCGACGGTCGAGGCGATCCGTGAGGAGAACGGCCAGAAGCTGGTCGACCTGAAGCTGTCCACGACGAACCAGGATGGCAAGGAAGTCGTCAGCGGCAACGCAACGGCGCGCATCGACGCCTGAGTTCGGCTCGTCCGTCCCAGGCCGCGTGAAGAAGGCTCCCGGACCCTCCGGGGGCCTTTTTTATGGCACCCGCCCCGTGGCGACCCACGTGGAAATGTGTCCAAAAATTAATCATGAAATGATTTTGTTACCAACGTCTCATTGCATGTCATTGCCCTCTCGGCTAGCGTCACGACCTGAATGACACCGTTCCGGAAGACCATCGGCAGGGGCCGCGCGCATGAGAGTTGTATTCAGGGCCTTCACGACCGCGTCGGGCGATGAACTCTGGGTGACCGACGGCACGGATGCCGGCACCTCCCTGCTGCTCGACATCTATCCTGGCGTCGGTGACGGTGACCCAAGCAACCTGACCAGAACCGCCGATGGCGCCGTGTTGTTCATGGCCCGGGACGCAACGAACGGCAGTGAGCTGTGGATCACCGATGGCACCGTCGCGGGCACATCGCTGCTGCTCGATATCAATCCCGGCGCGAGCGATGGCCTGAACGACCCGCAATTCACCGCCCTCGCGCCCGGGGTGACGGTGTTCAGCGCGAAGACCGCCTCCTACGGCTACGAATTATGGGTGACCGATGGCACCGCCGCCGGCACGTCGATGCTGCAGGACATCGACAGCGGCAGCAGCGGGTCGTACCCGGCGCATCTGACATCCCTCGGCAACGGAAAGGCGTTGTTCCGCGCCTATCAGGCGGGCTACGGCACCGAACTTTGGATCACGGACGGTGTAGCCACCTCGCTCGTGCGCGACATCTATGTCGGGGTCTACGACAGCGATGTGGACAACATCACCGCCATCGGCGGCGGACGGGCGCTGTTCCGCGCAAGCGACGGCGTCTATGGCAATGAACTCTGGGTCAGCGATGGGACCAATGGCGGCACCTACCGGCTGACGGATATCGACCCGGCAGACTCCAGTTCCTACCCCGAAGAAATCACCGTCCTCGACAACGACACGTTCCTGTTCACCGCCAACGGTCCGACCTATGGGCGGGAGTTGTGGGTGACGGACGGCACCCTGGCCGGCACATCCCTGCTGTTGGACATCGTAGTTGGCAGCGGGACCTCCTACCCCTCGCGCCTCACCGCGCTCGGCAACGGCCTCGCTGTCTTCTCGGCCTATGACGGCGTCAACGGCCAAGAGCTTTGGGTGACCGACGGAACCGCGGCTGGCACATCACTGCTGCTCGACATCGACGCAGGAGGCGACGGGAGCTATCCGTCCAGAATCACCGCATTGGGAAATGGCAAGGCCATCTTCCGGGCCTCTACCGACACGGATGGAACCGAGCTTTGGGTCACGGACGGCTCGGCCGCCGGGACCTATCTGTTGCGGGATATCTACGACGGCTCCAACGATTCCGACCCCAGGGACATTGTCGCCGTCGGGAACGGCCAGGCGTTGTTCTCGGCCGAAGACCTCATCCACGGGTTTGAACTCTGGACCACGGACGGCACGATCGCCGGAACGTCGATGGTCAGCAACATCAACACCACGCCCGCGCCGGTAGATTCCGACCCGTATTACTTCACCAGCCTCGGCAACGGCTCCTCGGTCTTCGTCGCCCGCGACAACACCCACGGCGAAGAACTTTGGGTGACCGACGGGACCGAGGCGGGCACGTCCCTTCTCGTGGAGATCACGCCCGGCAGCGATGAGACCGACTTCGATGCGTTCTCGACGCTGACGACCGGAAAAGCGCTGTTCCGGGCGACTGACAGTACACACGGGTCCGAGCTTTGGGTGACCGATGGCACCGCCGCCGGGACGTCTCTGCTGCTGGACATCAATCCGGGGGCGACGGGTTCGGACAGGAACGGCTACTTCGAGGAGATCGCGTCCCTGGGCAATGGTCTCGCGGTCTTCTCGGCCCATGACGCGACGAACGGCGCTGAACTCTGGGTGACGGATGGCACGACCGCCGGCACATCCCTGCTTCTGGATGCTGTTGCCGGCAGCGGCGGTTCCAATCCGAAGTATATCGTCGCCACCGGCGGCGGCATCGCGATGTTCCGGGCCTATGACTCCACCAACGGGTATGAGCTTTGGATGACCGACGGCACCACCGCCGGAACGTCCATGCTGAAAGACATCAACCCCGGCACCTCATCATCGGAGGTCCGCTTTTTCGCGGCCCTCGATGCGAACACGATCGTGTTCAACGCCGATGACGGGACCACCGGCAACGAACTTTGGGTAACCGACGGCACCACCGCCGGCACATCCCTGCTGCTCGACATCGAGCCCGCGGGAAATTCGGTCCCCAGCAGGTTCACCTCGATGGGCGATGGTTCGGCGCTCTTCGCGGCAAGGACCGATGCCGCCGGGTACGAACTCTGGAGGACCGACGGCACCGCGGCCGGGACCACGCTGGTGTTGGATATCCGTCCTACTTTCTACAACGGCTTCATCGGGCAAGCGCCGCTCCTGCTCGCGCCCGGACTGGCCTTGTTCCAGGCCCATGACGGAACGAACGGCGCCGAGCTGTGGGTCACCGATGGCACCGCCGCCGGCACGTCGATGCTGGTGGATATCGAGAGCGGCGCATTTTCCTCCTATCCGCGCGACCTGACAGCGCTTGGCAATGGCCTGGCCGTTTTCCGCGCCTTCACGGCCGCGGATGGATCGGAGCTATGGGTCACGGATGGTACGGCGGCGGGAACCTCGCTGTTGATGGATATCAACGCCGGGATCGACGGCAGCTATCCTTATGAATTTTCGCTGCTGCAAACAGGGCAGCTGCTGTTTTCGGCCTACGATTCGATCAATGGAACGGAAGCCTGGATCACCGACGGCACGGCGGCGGGGACCTCGCTGCTCAAGGATATCCGAACGGGCGATCAAAGCTCCGACCCAGAGGAGTTCGCCGTGGTCTGCTTCGCCGCCGGCACCCTGATCGGCACGCCGGCGGGTTCCGTGCCGGTGGAGCATCTGCGCCCCGGTGATGCCGTGCTGACCCTGTCCGGCGCCGAACGCCCGATCCGGTGGATGGGCCACCGCCAGATCGACATCAACCGCCATCCGGACCCGGCCGAGGTGCGCCCGATCCGCATCCTGGCGGATGCCTTCGCCCCCGGCGTGCCCGCCCGCGACCTGCGCCTGTCCCCCGCCCACGCGGTGCTGCTGGACGGAAAGCTGGTCCCGGTCGAACTGCTCATCAACGGCGCGACCATCATCCAGGAAACCGCCTGTTCGGCCGTCGCCTATTTCCATATCGAACTGGACACGCATGACGTGCTGCTGGCCGAGGGGCTGGCGGCGGAAAGCTACCTCGACACCGGCAACCGGAGCTTCTTCGCCAACAACGGCGGCCCGGTCGACCTGCATCCCAAGCTGCTGGGCCAGGAACGGTCCGTCGCTTCGTGCGCGCCCTTCGCCGTTGATCCCGCGACGGTGGAACCGCTTTGGCGTACTCTGGCCGATCGTGCCACGGCACTGGGCCGCGCCCCGGCCATCGGCGGCGCGACGACCGACGATGCTGATCTGCACATCATGATCGGCAACCGGCGCCTGCAGCCGATCGCCCGTGACCAAGGGCGCTATGTGTTCATGCTGCCGGCCGGCGGCCAGCCGGTGGCGCTGATCTCCCGCTCCGCTGCTCCGTCCACCCTGCGGCCCTGGGTTGCCGACCGTCGCCGGCTTGGGGTGATGGTCGCGCGGATCACACTGCGCGGGGCCGACGGGTCCGTGACCGCGATCCCGCTGGATCATCCCTCCCTGAACGCTGGTTGGTGGGATGCCGAATGGCACGACGCCGGAACCCTGCGCCGCTGGACGAATGGCGGGGCGATCCTACCGGTCGGCGATGGGGCGGCGGTGCTGGAGATAGAGGTGACCGCCACGCTCGACTACCAGGCCGATCAAGCGCCGGTCCGCCTCGCCGCCTGACCCGGAAGCGGCCGCCATTCCAGTTGCAGGAATGGCGGGTCCGCGCTGATCTGCTCAAACCCCACGCGCCGGCACATCCGGGCCGAGGGTTCGTTGTGGATCATCACCTTGCAGCGCATCGGCCGGCCCAGCGGCGCGAACCATGCAAGCACGGCGGCCATGATCGCCGTTCCCCTGCCCTGCCCGCGCTTGTCCGGCGGCAAAGCAAAATCGACGATGCAGCCGGTGTCGCCGCCCGGGTCGATCACAATGCGGCCGATCGGTTCATTGCCCATCTCAACAATGTCGAACCGGGCATCCGGGAACCGCGCGCGATAGGTGGCCGTCTGCGATTGGAACTGCATCCGGACCAGCGCCTCCCGCGTTGCATCATCCACCGGCATCATCGCGATTTCCGCCAGCATGTGGCTACGGAACAGCGCGAACAGGAACGCCTCGCCGCCGGGGCGTTCGGCGCGCAGCCGCACGGGCCCGCTGGTGGTTTCCAGATCGAGCGGCACGGACGGATCGGTCATGGCTTCACGGGGTTCGGCCCGCCCCTTATGGTTCCCCCCGATCCTATCGACGGAGAAACGCCATGACGACCATCCCGCGCCATGAGGATTTCGCGCCCTACGTCGGTCAGGCATTTCGTTTCGATGGATGGCATGGGTCGCTACGGTTGTCCGTGATCGAGAGGGGCAGGAACCCGGATGTCCCAGGCCTGTCCAGCGCGCCGTTCATCCTGATCTTCGCAGGCGCGCGCGGCGACGTCCTGGGGGAAGGCCTGCACGGGGCAACCACGGAGGACGGCACGCGCTTCGCATTTCACATCATGCCGATCCACACGCCCGCGCCGGACCGGCAGGAGTATCAGGCCGTCTTCAACTGACGCGGTTTACACCAGGCGCGCGAACGATTGACTCGTCGATCGTTTGCCGGGTGCCTGGCATCAGTTCCTCGACGGGAACACGCCCATGGTGGCGATACAGAAATTTCCCGCCAGCGACGGCATCATGTTGGCGTGCGGTGAGCCGCCCGTCAGGCCAATGGTCGACGCGCCAAGTTGCCGATTGGGCGCGATGTCGGCCGCATAGATGTCGAACAAAATCGTGCCACCGCCGGAGTCCGTGCCCGTGGTCTGCGTCAACACGGATGTAGCATCCGGCGTAAAGACGTTCTGCGCCGTATCGGGGCTTGCTTTCACCGCGACCGCGTGTGTGTGCGACGGGGTCGACGCGCTGGTCAGCGTCACCGTCTCGGTCCCGAAGCTATCGCCAACGCGCCGTTGGCTCAGCCGCTGACCGGTGCCCTGGCCCACCGGCACCGTGCCACGCAGGTCCGGCAGCGCGAACGTCGTCGTTCCATTACCGCCAAAGGTCGTGCCAAGCAGCGAGAAAAGCGCGGCATTCTGCTGGATCGGAAGGATCTGGCCGGCGCAGACCATCCAATTCCGGGGAACAAAATCAAAGGAAAAGAACTCAATCTGACCGAGGAAGGGCTGAGCCATCGTTCGCTGCTCCAGAATTGCGGGGGGTCAGTTACGTTGCGGGAAAATGCCGCTCATCGCGATGCAGTAGCGCAGCACCAGCGTCGGCTGGAGATTGCTGTGCGGCTGCGTCTCGCCCGCTTGGGTAATGCTGGCCGGTGCCAGCGTGGAGTCCGGCGTCTGGGGGCTGTAGACATTGCCCTGGCTGCCGCCGCTGAGGTCGCCGACGAACACCGTCGCCAGGACATTGCCCGCGGGCGTGTTCACCGTGCCGGCGTCCTGTGTCGCCTGCAGCGCGTGGCCATGGGCCGGCATGGTCGCGTTGTCGATCGTGACGGACTCGACGCCGCCGGTGTCCCCCTGGACATAGTCCTCTCCGCCCGGGAGTTGCCCCTTGCCCAACGCCACCCGCCCTTGCAGGTCCGGCAGGTTGAACGTGGTGGTCCCGTTGCCGCCGTAGTTGATGCCGAGCAACGAGAACAAGGCGGTGTTCTGTGAGATGGGCAGGGTCTGTCCGGCGCAGTCCGCCCATCCCTTGGGCGGAAAACTGTACGGAAACAGGGTGACCTGTCCGATGAATGGTTCCGACATGGTGTTCGTTCCTGCGAAAAGGCCGCGTGGAGCAGATCGCTTGCCCGGGATCAGGACCGCGGCGGGAAGATGCCATCGGCACAGATGATGTAGTTGAGAACCTGATACGGCTGTCGGTTCTCATGCGGCTGGCTCTGGCCGGCCGGCCTGATGGCCTGCGGAGACATCGGCTGGCTCGCCGCGACCGTCGCATACAGGAACGCCGCTGCCTGGGGGTTTTCCGCCAGGGCGACCGCCGGTCCGGGCGTATTGGTGGTGCCCGGCGACACGGACGCCATGAGTCCGTGGTTATGGGGGCCGACCTGGTTGGCCAGGAGCGTCACGTTCTCGGTGCCGATCGCCTCTCCAATCACATGGCTTGACCCGCCGGGCTTCTGTCCCGTGCCCAAGGGCGCTCGGCCATTCAGGTTGGGCATGGCGAAGGTATCCTGCCCATCACCACCATAGGTGGTGCCGATCAGGCTGAACAGCGGTGTGAATTCGGATATGGGCTGAAGCGAGCCGTCACACGGCAGCCAGCCGACAGGCGCGAAGTTGAAGCCGACCGTTATGATCTGGCCGATGAAAGGTTCTGCCACCGCGGAATTCCCCCCGTTCTTGGTCGCGTGTTACAATAACGCAATGTGTCGCAATCCATCACCGCGCATGATCGCTGTTGCTTCCAGGACAAAGCGCGCCGCACACGATCGTAATCAAGTGACGACGCAGCGTAGGGGCATTATGCGGGTGCCATCAATGAGAATTATCACAGTCGTTCGAATTTATTGGTTTCAGGACACGATTTTGGGGTAGCGTTTCGCAGCGGTGCCCGATGGATTGGCCGTTGACAATCTGTTGACGGTATATTCATGCAATGCGCTTCTGCGTGGCTCGGCAATGGTTCCATCGGCGCATAAGCGGAACGCGGAACCCTCGGTCTCCGCGCCATGAAGAACAGGGAGACGGATGCGGATGGCTGACCGGGGCGGAAGGTGGCAGGGGCACGGGGTTTCCGCAAAGGGCGGGTTGTCGACGCTGGGATCGGAAGATCCGACGTTCGCCCCCACCTTTACGTTCATGCAGGATCCCGCGGGCGCGCCCGAATGGTTTCAAAATGTAACGGATGGCGCCGCGCCGTTCTTCCATCCCGACGCGCGTCCGGACAATGGGCGGCGTCAGGACAGCCCATCCCACATGGCGGCGGCCGGCGCATTGGGGCTGACGCACTTTGGCCTGGAGGCCTCGGCACCCCCGGCGTACGGACAGGACGCCCCCGGCACCGAAGCCGGCGATGATCCAGCGGCCAAGGCGCCGCCCGTCGCCTGGCCCACCGGCTAGCCATGGACGATCGGCCAGCAGGTCGTCTTCATCGACAGCGCGGTCGTCGACGCCGCGGTGCTGATGGCCGGGCTCAACCCGAACGTCCTGGCCGTGGTGCTGCCCGACGGAGAGGACGGCGTCGTCGCGATCGCCGACTGGCTGACGGAACACGGGGCACATGGCCTCGCCTCCATCGCCATCGTGTCGCATGGCGCGGAGGGCCTGCTGCTGCTGGGATCCGCCGCGTTGGATGCCGCCAGCCTGGTCCGCTACGATGCCGATCTGGCGCGGATCGGATCGGCGCTGGCCGATGAGGGCGACATACTACTGTTTGCCTGTGACGTTGGACGGAATGACGCCGGGGCAGCGTTCGTGGAACTGCTTTCGGCTACGACCGGCGCCGATGTCGCCGCGGCGTCGCACATGATCGGGTCGGCCGATGCCGGCGGCAGCTTCCTGCTCGACATCAATTTCGGCCAGGTCGAAAGCGGATCACCATTCACGGCCCTGGCGCGGGCCGCCTTTACCGATGAACTGGCGACCGCGGTCAACCAGCTTTACTACACCTCCACCGGCGCGACGACGCCCTCCGCCAATCGCGTCGCGCAGATCGGCGTCAACGGGACCTTACAGGTCGGTTCGCCGACGACACTGCGCGACGCCAGCCAGGAAGCCGGCTGGAACAACGTCGCGGTGGTCACGGTGGACCCCGCGGCCGGAAAGTACTTCATCGTCAACTCCGCGCCCGTGACGATTTCCACGATCTTCTCGGGCAACATCCTCACACCTGGCTCGCTGACAACCATCCAGTCCTACGCGGCGTCCACCTACCGGATTGGCGACATCACGATCGATCAGCCGAAGCAGGAGCTTTATTATACCCTGTTTCCGACCACGTTGGCCACGCCGGCCAGCGGCGTCGGCGTCTGGAAGATCAAGGAAGACGGGACCGGCCTAACGCAGGTGATCGGCGGCTACGCCTCCGTCTCCGCCGCCACCATCCCGAACGCGCTCGCGCTGGATTTGCCGAACAGCCTGGTGTGGTTCTCCGAGGGCGCGAGCGTCAGCGGGAGCAGCCGCCTGCTGTTCGGAAACGTCGTCAGCGGGACGAAATCCGCCGCCCTGATCACCCACAACAGCGGCACGTTGATCCGAGACATCCTCGTTCACGGCGGCACGCTGTACTACAGCACGGCCAACGGCGGCACTGTCTCCGCCAACAACATCTTTGCCGCCCCCTACACCGTCACCGGCTCCGGCGCCTCGGCCTCCGCCACGATCGGGACTGTCTCGACGCTGTATGCCGGGGCCAATGCCGGCAACCCGATCTCGCTCGCGATCGATCCCGTCACTGGCCGGCTTTACAGTGCCGGTGCCTCGCCCGTCGCGGGCTCGCCGACCTCGGTCGCGATCAATGTCGGCACGATCGCCGGCGGCGGCGCGATGCAGACGATCTTCACGCAGACCAACGGGACCAGTTCGGTCAACGGCGCCGGCCTGTTCTTTCAAAGCACGCCGACCGTCACGGCCAGCGGCACCGTCACCCATGCCGTGGGCGGCGCCGCGGTCACGATCGCGGCCGGCGCCGGGGTGGTCAGCCCCAGCGGCTTCACCCTGAAATCGGCCACGGTCGCGATCACCGGCGGCAACTTCGTGAACGATGGCGACACGCTAACCGCTGTCACGGCAGGCACCAGCATCAACGCGGTCTTTTCGGGCGATACGCTGACGCTGACCGGAATCGACACGGCGGCGAATTACCAGCAGGTGCTGAAATCGGTCGCCTACAAGTCGACCGCCACCGATCCAACCAATGCCGGCGCCAACACCTCCCGCACCGTCACCTGGACGGTGAACGATGGCGTGATCCTCAGCAGTTCCCCCACCTCGACCATCACTTTGCAAGCCAAACCCACCGTGGTCGCGGGGGGCACGGTCAGCTTTTCCGGCGGCGGCTCACCGGTTACCCTGGCAAGCGGCCTGACGGTGACGCACCTGGTCAGCACGACCCTCGCCAACGCCACGGTCGTGGTCGGCGGGCTTGTGTCCGGTGACGTGCTGAACTTCCTCAACCAGGGTGGGATCGTCGGCAACTATGTGTCCGGCACCGGCACGCTGAACCTGAGCGGCGTGGCCGCGCTCGGGACCTATCAGGCGGCACTGCGATCGGTCACCTACAGCTTCAATCCAGGCAACGGCGATCCGACCAACGGCGGGTCTGGAACCAGCCGCGCCATCACCTGGACCGTGAATGACGGGGCGCTGTCCAGCAACCCTGTCACCAGCAACCTGAACGTGATCCACGTCGCGCCCACCATCAGCACATCGGGCACGGTGACCTTCGGCACCGGCCATCCGAACCCAGCGCTCGACCCGACACTGACGGTGACCGCGCCCAACAGCTTCGGCCTGCTGCACGGCGCCACGGTGACCATCAGCGGCGGCAACTTCCTGGGTGAGAACGACATCCTGACCGCGACCACGCTCGGGACCTCGATCAACTTCTTCTACAACACGGCCCTGAACATCGGCATTCTCTCCGGCTCCGACACGGTCGCCAACTACCAGGCCGTGCTGCGCTCGGTCACGATCTCCTCGGGCATCGTCGATCCCACGAACAGCGGCGCGAACCCGACCCGCACCATTTCCTGGGTCGTGGATGACGGGGTGCTGGACAGCGCCACCGACAGCAGCTTCGCCCAAGCCGCGGTCTGCTTCGCGGAAGGCACCGGCATCGCGACGCCACGCGGCGACAGGGCGGTCGAGGCCCTGCGCGCCGGCGACCTGGTCCTGACCCGGGCCGGCGTCGTTCGGCCGATCAGTTGGGTCGGGCGGCGCCATATCGACCTGGTTCGGCACGGTCATCCGCTGCATCTGCAGCCGATCCGCATCCTGGCCGATGCCTTTGCCCCCGGTGTTCCGTCGCTCGCCCTGCGCCTGTCCCCCGCCCATGCCGTGCTGATGGATGGGGTGCTGGTGCCGGTGGAGTTGCTGGTCAATGGCGCCACCATCCTGCGTGATACAGCCTGTCCCATGGTCACCTATTTCCATATCGAACTGGAAACCCATGACGTGCTGCTGGCGGAAGGGCTGGCGACGGAAAGCTATCTCGACACCGGCAATCGCGGATTCTTTGCCAATGGAGACGGACCGATCCAGTTGCATCCGAACCCCGCCGGCACCCCACGCAACGACGGATCCTGCGCGCCCTTCGCCATTGACCCGGCGACGGTGGAGCCGCTGTGGCGGCGGCTGGCTGAACGGGCGGTTGCCCTGGGTCATGCCCCGCCGGACGCGGGCGCCACGACGTCCGATCCAGATCTCCACGTCATGATCGGGGATCGCCGCCTGTCCCCGGTATCCCAGGCCAACGGGCGCGCGGTCTTCATCCTGCCGCCCACCGACCAGCGCGTCGAACTCGTGTCCCGCCGCGCCGAGGCCCCGCCCTGGATCGCCGACCGCCGCCGCCTGGGTGTGATGGTCGCCCGGATCCTGCTGCGCCATCCTGACGGGGCCGTGACGTCCATCCCGCTCGATCATCCCGGCCTGACCGCCGGCTGGTGGGCGCCGGAATGGCACGACGCCACCGCGCTGCGCCGATGGACCCAGGGACGCGCGGAACTGCCGATCGACGCACAAGGGCCCGTGATGCTGGAGATCACGTTCGGCTCCACCCTGGCGTACGCCGTGGACATGCAACCGCCACCGTTGCGCCAGGCGGCCTGACCCGGCGGCGGGAAGGCCCCCTGTCCTGACCGCCCCGGAATAGGCAGAATGCCGGACGATCGCAACGACGAGGAACGAGTCCGGCATGACCGCGCGCATCACCAGCGAGGGCGACTCCGCCCCGCCCTATTCCGTGCAGGCCTCTCCCGGCTTCGCCGACTGGCTGCATCAGACGGGTGGCTCGGTTGCCGTCACGACGTATCAGATCGGCAAGCTGTTCCTGATCGGCGCCCCGGCCACCGATCGCCTGAGCGTGACCGAGCGCACCTTCCAGCGCTGCCTCGGCGTCGCGGTGGTGGGGCGGAGCCTGTATCTCGCTGGCCTGAACAACATCCTGCGGTTTGAGAACATCATCCCGACCGGCCAGCAACTGGAAGGCCATGACGCGGTCTTCGCGCCGCGGGTTTCCTGGTACACCGGCGATGTCTTCGCCCATGATGTCGGCGTGCTGCCGTCGGGCAGGCCGATCTTCGTGAACACGCTGTTCTCCTGCCTCGCGACGGTTGATGAGCAGACCAGCTTCCGCTCGATCTGGCAGCCGAAATTCATCTCAGAACTGCGGCCCGAGGATCGCTGCCATCTGAACGGCCTGGCGATGGACGGTGGCCGCCCGCGCTTCGTCACCGCAGCCAGCACGACGGACAAGGCGCGCGGCTGGCGAGAGGAACGGACCGGCGCCGGCTGCGTCATCGATGTCCCCAGCCAGGAGATCGTGGCGACGGGGCTGACCATGCCGCATTCCCCCAGGCTGCATAACGGCAAACTGTATGTCTGCAACGCCGGGACCGGCGAGCTCGGCGAAGTCGAGGTCGCGTCCGGCCGCTTCAATCCGATCGCCTTCTGCCCCGGCTTCGCGCGCGGTCTGGCGTTCCTGGGCGATCACGCCGTCGTCGGCCTGTCCTTGCCGCGCCAGCACAAGGATTTCTCCGGCCTGCCCCTGGATGAGCGCCTGAAGCAGGAAGGCAAGGAACCGCAATGCATGGTGCAGGTCGTCAACATGACCACCGGCGCGACGGACCACTGGCTCGCGCTGGGCGGCGTGGTGCGGGAACTCTACGACATCGCCAGCGTCCCCGATGTGCGGACACCGATGGGGGTCGGCTTCGCGCAGGGCCAGATCAACCGGCTGATCAACCGCGGCCCGACCATGAACCTGGATGACCTGATCGGAGACGTCGCCTGAGCGATGATGCCCGCGATCGCCTGAACCAGGCCATCGCCCTGCTCGACCGCGGCGAACTTGCCCCGGCCTGGGCCGAATACGACGCTCGGATTGACCATCCCGGCTGGGTGCCGTGGGCGGTACGGGAGTCGATCACCCTCCACCGGGACCGCCTGCTGAAGCCAGGCGATCCGGTGGACGGGCGTCGGATCGTGGTGTTCACCGAGCAAGGTTTGGGCGACACCATCATGTTCGCCCGGTACCTGCCCCTGTTGGCGGCGCGGGGCGCGCTGGTGATGCTCGCCTGCCCCCCTGCCCTGGCGCCGCTCATGGCGCGGGTGGCGGGGATCGAGACGCTGCTGACCCCGCCGGCGGAGCACCCGGACGGCAAGCTCAACCTCTCGGCCGTGACGTTCGATGCCTTCGCGCCCCTCATGAGCCTGCCGCATGTGTTCGGCACGACCGAGGCGACGATCCCGGCGGACGGTCCCTATCTGCGGGCGGACCCGGCGCGGGTGGCGGAATGGCGCGCGCGGTATGAGGCTTCCGGGCGGCCCGGGCATCGGCGCGTGGGGATCGTGTTCCAGGCCAATCCCTCGGCACGGAACGCCGCCCAACGGTCCCTGGGTCTGGGCGACGTGGCACGGATCGCGCGGGTTGCAGGGATCGATCTGGTGAACCTGCAACATGGCGCGCCAGGCCGAGCGCTGGCGGCATCGGTGGAGGGGGTGATCGACGTGACGGCGGAGGCTTTGGCGCTGGACGCCTATGCCGATGCTGCGACGGACCTGCTGATCAGCGTGGACACGCTGGCCGCGCATTGCGCGGGGGCGATGGGGCATCCGGTCCTGGTGGCGCTGCCCGCGCCAGCGGACTGGCGCTGGGGGCAGGATGCGACCTCGACGCCCTGGTATGCGTCGGCGACCCTGTTCCGGCAGGCGGCTGATCGCGGCTGGGATGAGGTGGTGGCGGGGTTGTGCGCGGCGAGCGCGTAACCGGCGCCCTCCCTCCCGTCATCACCGGGACCTCCCGGTCATCACCGCGGTCTCTCCCCGTCATCATCCCGCCCTCCCCCCGTCAGCCCCGCAGTCTCCCCCGTCATCCCCGCGACAAGCGCGGGGATGACGGGGGGAAAGCGGGGGTGACGAACGGAAGGCGCCGGGCTGCCCCCACCATCGCCCCGTTGACGAAACCTACCGACCGGTAGAATTATCGGCTCGTCAGTAGGGAGATCGTCAAATGGCAGGCTTAAAACCGATGACCGTGATTTATCCGGTCATGCCCGCGAAGGATGAAGCCGAACGCGCCGCTCTGCGGCCGATCGGGCGCAACCGGGATCTGTACCAATCCGCCATCCATGGCGCGACCGAGATCATCCAGGCCGCCGATGAAATGGGCATCTGGGGCGCCGGCACGATCGAGCATCATTTCTGGTCCGAGGGCTACGAAGTCGCCCCCTCCCCCGGTCCCGTGCAGGCCTATTGGGCCGCGATGACCAAGAACATCAACATCGGTGTCCTCGGCTACGTCCTTGCCACGCACAACCCGATCCGGGTGGCCGAGGAAACCGCCGTCATCAACCATCTGGCGCGTGGCCGGAGCTTCGTGGGCCTTGCCCGCGGCTACCAATCCCGCTGGACCAACGTGCTCGGCCAGCATTTCGGCACCAAGGCCACGAAGTCGCCCTCCGCCGCGATCTACAATCCGGCCACGCAGGGCGCCGGCTACTCGACCGCCACGACGGTTGCGAATGACACCGACGACGACCGGATGAACCGGGAGATCTTCGAGGATCACGTCGATCTGCTGCTGAAGGCCTGGACGCAGGAAAGCATCGACCACAACTCGGCCCGTTGGCAGGTTCCGTTCCCCTACAAAACCGGCGTGACCGACTGGCCGCTGGCGCGCGCGGGCGTGACCCAGAAGTTCGGCGCTCCTGGTGAAGTCGATGCGGATGGCAACACCCGCCGCGTCGTGGTTGCCCCGGCGCCCTATACGCAGCCGCATCCGCCGGTATTCCTGGCGGGGTCCGGCAGCCCGGAGACGATTTCCTTCGCCGGCAAGCACGGGTTCATCCCGACCTACTTCACCAACATCCAGTCCGCCGGCCCGCTGGCCGACATCTACCGCAAGGCCGCGGCCGCGGGCGGGCGTTCCTTCGGCCCCGGGCAGAACCAGTGCATGGTTCGCTGGATCGAGATCGGCAAGACGAAGGAAGACGCGCTGCAGCGGATCAAGGACTATGACCTTGATATCTGGAAGAATTTCTACGCCGCGATGGGCCGCCGCAAGGTCGACAACGACGACTATCTGGGCTCGCTGGTGAATTCCGGCCTGTTCCTGTTCGGCACGGTGGATGAAGTGCGCGCCGAATTGGTCAAGCAGTGGCAGGTCTTCCCGGCGGAATACATCACGCTGATCAACCACTATGCCCAGACCCCGGCCGGTGTCGTGATCGAGACGCTGGACACGTTCCAGCGCCAGATCAAGCCGGCCTTGGACGAGGTGATCTACAACGCCAACCGCCAGGCGGCGGAGTAAGCCCGACGCCCCCGGGTTGCCGATCCGGGGGCAATCGCCGAAGCAATGCGACCGCATCTGGCCCTTTCGTCCTGGGCGGGCTTGACCCGCCCATCGCCGAGAACGCCGTCGCTGACCCATTGCGCACGAGGCAACCACCGGAGTCCCTGGCGATGGATGGGCCAGGCCCATCCATGACTTGGGGGACCGTCCGTTGTCCCACTCCGACCCCGCCGGTGCCTCGACAGCCGGGGCAAAGGGTGGTGCCATCGCGCCCCTAAACCTGTTCAGGAGGAACCAATGTCCGAAGCCGCGTTTCCGGTGTTCGATACCATTCTCTACGACGAACCCCGCCCGGGCGTGGCGCGGGTCACGCTGAACCGTCCCGAGAAGCGCAACGCCCAGAACATGCAGATGACCTATGATCTGAACAGCGCGTTCGATCATGCCGTTCGCCAACCGCATGTGAAGATCATCGTCCTCGCCGCGATCGGCCAACATTTCAGCGCCGGTCACGATCTTTCCGGCGACGGCGCGAAGACATGGCGGGATTTCCCGGTCGTGGGCACCTGGGCCAATTTCGACCAGCCCGGCGCCGAGGGCCGCCATTCCCGCGAGATGGAAATCTACCTCGAAATCACCGAGCGCTGGCGCAACATCTCCAAGCCGATGATCGCCCAGGTGCAGGGCAAGTGCATGACCGGCGGCCTGATGCTCGCCTGGTGCTCCGACCTGATCATCGCCAGCGACGATGCCCAGTTCATCTGCACATCCGGCAAGATGGGCGGATCAGGCGTCGAGTTCTACGCCTATCCGTGGGAAATCGGGCCGCGCCGCGCCAAGATGTGGCTGCTGACCGGCGAATTGTCCGCCGCGCGCGCCGAACAATACGGCATGGTGAATGAGGTCGTGCCCCGCGCCGACCTGGAGAAATACACGCTCGACCTGGCCGAACGGCTGACGGGGCATACGTCCTGGACGCTGAACATGACCAAGGCGCAGGTCAATCACGCCCAGGATTCCCAGGGCCGCCGGACTTCGATGAACTACGCCTTCGTCGTCCACCAGCTGGGCCATGCCCATCGCCAGTTGACCGTCGGCGCGGCGATCGATCCGGACACGCTGCCAGAGAACCTGCGCGAACATTATATGCGGCGGGAAGAGCGCAAGAAGCAGCAAAAAGCAACCTGGTAGGCCAACAGGTCCGGGGGGATGCAAGATCAGCGGTGCCAGGAGGCCAGCGGATCGAACATCACCTCGGGCCACGCCTCGGCCAACGCCGTTTGTGTGCAGAACAGCAGATTCACAAACGCATCCGAGTCCAGCCTTGTGCCGCGCGGGATGAATTTCGGCAGTTCATCGTTGAAATAAAGCGCGAAGGTTTCATACCCGAACTCCGCCATGAACCCGCGCAGCGCCGCCTGCGACGATCCCAATTGGTTCAGGCCGAACGGGTGCAATTCCGCGATCACATAAGGCACGCTCCCATACCGGAGCATGCCGAGCGCGCCTTGGAGGACGTTGTGTTCGGCGCCTTCGGTGTCGATCTTGATCAGTCGCGGGGGCGCGGCGCCGGAATCCCGCAGCACATCGTCCAGCGTCCGGACCGGTACGGTGATCTCGGTCCGGGAGGCGATGCTGCGGTCGTTGCCGGGGAACAATCCCGGGTCCCATAGCGCGCTGCCGCCGGAATCGTCCTGGTTCAGGAAGAACCGCGCCTCCCCCGGGACCGATCCCGCCGCGGCGCGGACGACTGTCGCGTGGGTCAAGCCGTTCAGGTACAGGTTGGGGCAGAGCCGGTCGAGATTGCGCGGGTCCGGTTCGACGCTGATCACCCGGCCCGTTTCTGTCACCAGATGTCCGGCAAGCACCGAGAAATACCCGAGATTGGCGCCGACATCGACGAATGTGTCACCGGGCCGCAGGATCCGTAGCAGGGCGCCGCTGACGTCCGGCTCATATGGCAGGCCTCCTTGCAGAAATCGGAGGACCGTCGCCTCATTTGGGCGGGCGGCGTCGAGATCAAGAACCAGCCGGAACGTCCGGTTGGGTGCGTCGACACGAACCTCGATCATTTCGTCCCCGAGCCTTGCCGCGCAAACGGAACGCCCTATGCCGAGCGTTCCGCGAAGGGACAGTTCCCAAGCGCCGCGTCGCAGATACGACCCCCCTGACTGCTGCACAAGCCCGGCCCGCATGCCCGCGCATGGCGGACCAGATCGGCCAGGGCCGCGATGAAGGCGGGATCGGAGCCTTGGGTCGGCACGCGGTAGTACCCCGGCACGCCGGCCTTCTCCGCCAGATGCCGATACTCGATGTCCAGTTCGACCAGCGTCTCCGAATGCTCCGACACAAAGGCGATCGGCACGACCACGACCGCGGTCCGGTCATGGCCGGCGCGTTCCACTTCCTCATCGGTCGAGGGGCCGATCCATTTCTGCGGCGTGGCACGGGACTGGTAGCAAATCGTCCAGTCGATACCCGTCCGCCCCCAGGCCGCCATCACCGCGGCGACAGTCTGTTCGATCTGCCATTGATAGGGATCGCCGGCCTTGACGATCGATTCCGGCAGGCCGTGGGCCGAGAACAGGACTCGCACACCGGTGGCCGGATCGACCTCCGCCCGCGCCTGGTCGTAGGCGCTGGACAGCAAGGCCGCCGTCGCGGTGGCGAAGTCCGGATCGGTGGGGTAGCAGCACAATGTCGTGGTCGGCGCGACCAACCCGGCCTGCGCCGCGGCCGCACGCCAGGCGGTCAGGGAACTGCCGGTCGTCGTCGTGGAATACTGTGGATACAGCGGCAGAAGCACGACCTCATCCGGCCCCCATGCCTTCACCGCCCGCGCGGCCTCCAGGCTGAACGGGTGCCAATAGCGCATCGCGATGAAGCATTTGGCTTCCATGTCCGGCAGCGCCTTCTCCAGCGCGGCGGCCTGTTCCCCCGTCAGCTCCAGCAACGGCGACTTGCCGCCCAGCAGCGCATAGTTCTCGGTCGCCGGCTTCAGCCGAGCGCGGGTGATGATGCGGGCGAGGAACGGGCGCACGAAGAACGGCACGCGCAGGATCGCCGGGTCCCGGAACAGATTGAGCAGGAACGGCTTGATCGCCGCGGGGCTGTCGGGGCCGCCGAGGTTGAACAGGACAATGGCGACCTTCACGGCATTCCTTCCGAATGGGAAAGCGATAGGTCAGATGTCCCCACCGATCGGACAAGGGGGGAGCGGTGAATTTCCGCCCCCTCCGCCGGGTCCTACTTCCCGCGCAGCGCATACCAAGGATGCGGCATGCCCGGGGTCTTTACCCGCAGCGTGTAGACGGACGTGCTGGCGGTGAACATCAGCGTCCGCAGGTCGGGTCCGCCGAAGGCCACGTTGGCGCAGACCTCGGGAGTCTCGATCACGCCGATCAGGCGGCCATCGGGCGCATAGACCCAAGTGCCGTTCGTGCCGGTGCAGAACACCCGCCCGGCCTGGTCCACCTTCATGCCGTCCGGCACGCCGTTCGTGCCCTCGGCCGACATGTCGGCGAAGACCCGCCGGCGCACCGCGCGACCCTCGGCATCCAGGTCCACCGCGTGGATATACTGCGTCCAGCGCGTGTTGGCGGCGTACAGCGTACGCCCGTCCGGGGAAAGCGCCAACCCGTTCGGATACTCGAAATGCGCGACCACGCTGATCGAGCCATCCGGCTTCAGCCGATAGATCGACGCGTTATCGAGTTCCCGGTCCTTCGCCGGCACCCGCAACGACGGATCGGTGAACAGCAGATCCCCATTGGCACAGCAGATCACGTCGTTTGGGCGGTTGAACCGCTTCCCCTCGAACCGGTCGACCAGGACGGTGACCGATCCATCATGCTCGGTGCGCGTCAGGCGCTTGGCCTCGCCCTCGCACATCACCAGACGGCCTTGCAGGTCGAAGGTCGTGCCGTTGCCGCCGATGGTTTCCCGCACCAACTCGTGCTTCTGGCCGAGGGTGATTCGATACAGTTTCGAGTCTCGGATGTCGGTGAAATAGAAGAACCCGTCGGGATGCCACAACGGCCCCTCGGCAAAGACAAAGCCGCCGGCGACCTTCTCGAACGCCGTGGTTTCCAGGATGTCGGACAATGTTTGCATGGATGGGTCCCCTCGCGGTCGGATGGTCCAGCCGCCCTTGGGAAGGATGGTGCGCGCCCGACCGGTTCTGTCAAACCCCGCACATCGCAACCGCCGGGCGCTTGCGCCCGGGACGGGTTCACCGCTAGCAGTCACGTATCGACGGAGCGGCATGCCATGGAACTGATCGACCTGAGCCGGGACCTGTTTCATCGAACCTCGGCGTATCCTTCCAACCCGCGCGCCACGTGGCGGAACGCCCGCCCCGTCGCGGTGTTCCCGTAAGGACACAACGCGCCATGCCACTGGAAATCCGGCCCGGCGTGACCATCCGTCGCCCCCGGCGCGAAGTCGCGGCGGTGATGTTCGATCATCGCTACGACGATTCCTGGTTCGAGACCGTCCGGGCGATCGACCCCGAGGCGACCCCCGACGCCGCGGGCTCGCATGAGCGCGGGATCCGCTTCCTGCTGCGCGAAATCCCGGTGACCCTGACACTCACCGACCAGGCCCCCGAACGCTTCATCGAATACCGCACCGAGGATCCGTTCCCACTCATCGTCCGCCTGGAGCTGGAAAGCATCCCCGAAGGCACGCTGGTCCGCATCCGGATGCGGGCGGAAACCCGAGGCGTACTGCGCCTGTTCAAGCCCCTGGTGCGCCGTCGACTCCGCCGCTCCCTGCTGGGCGATCTGGAAGCGCTCAAAGCCATCGTCGAAAACAGTCCCCACCGAGGCATGGCCGCCGCTCGGCCCGCCGAACCGACCGCCGCCACGCCGCCGCCCGCCCCTGTCGCACCTACCCCCGTCACGCCCGACCCACCCATCCCCCAGGCTCGGCCGGTGGTGGAGGACGTGCCGCGTCAGCCAGTCTGGCCAGCGCCCAAGGGTCCCACGCCGAACTGGTAGCTATTCCGCCGGCGCCGCGTGGCGGATCGCCCCACGCCGGCCGGTCAGGCGTTCCAGGCTCAGGTAGATGACCGGCGTCGTGTAGAGCGTCAGCACCTGCGACACGACCAGCCCGCCGATGATGGCGATGCCGAGCGGCACGCGAAATTCCGACCCCGTCCCGGTGCCCAGCGCCAGCGGCACCGCGCCGAGCAAGGCGGCGATCGTTGTCATCATGATCGGGCGAAACCGCTCCAGGCACGCCTCATGGATCGCGGCAAAGGGCGACAGGCCGCGCTCCCGCTCCGCCTCCAACGCGAAATCCACCATCATGATCGCGTTCTTCTTAACAATCCCCATCAGCAGGATGATCCCAATCATCGCCATCAGGGTCAGTTCCGTCCCGCTCACCCACAGCGCCAGCAGCGCGCCCAGGCCGGCCGAGGGCAAGGTCGACAAAATCGTCAAAGGGTGCAGCAGGCTTTCGTACAACACGCCCAGCACAATGTAGATCGCGATCATCGCCGACAGGATCAGCATCGGCTGCGCCATGGGGGAGCCTTGCAGCATCCGCGCATTGCCGGCGAACTCCCCGCGCACCGTGTCGGGCATGCGCATCGCGCGCACGGTGTCCTCGATCGCCTGCGTCGCCTCCCCCAATGCCACGCCCGGCGCGAGGTTGAAGCTGATGGTGGAGGCCGGCAACTGGCCCTGATGCCGCACCGCGAGCGGCGCATAGCCTCGTTCAAACCGCGCGACGGAGGACAGCGGCACCTGCCGCCCGCCGCTGGCCGCTACATAGATCCGATCCAGCGCCGTCGGGTCGAGTTGCAGCACCGTATCGACCTCCAGCACCGCGCGATACTGGTTGCGTTCGGCATAGATCACGGAAACCTGCCGTTGCGCGAAGGCATTGTTCAGCGCCAGGTCGATATCCAGCGTCCGCACGCCCAGGCGCGCGGCGGCATCGCGGTCGATCACCACGTTCACCTGCGGGCCGGCGCGGTCCTGGTCGGACGTGACATCGGCCAGCATCGGCAACTGGCGCAGCTTGTCCTGGATATCGGCGGTCCAGCTTCGCAGCGCCTCCAGGTCCTGGCTGATCAGCGCGTATTGGAACTGGGACCCGCCGGTGCGCCCGCCGCCCCGCAGATCCTGCGCCGATTGCAGGAAGGTCTGAATCCCCCGCACCCGGTACAGTTGCGGGCGCAAACGGGCGATCACGGCCTCCGAGGAAATGCCGCGTTCGGCCAGCGGCTTGAGCGTGACGGTCAGCGTGGCGCGATTGAGCGGGCTCCATCCGCTGCTGACGCCGACCGTGGTGGTGACCGCGGCCACCGCGGGATCGGCCTGGATCACGGCGATCACCGCGCGCTGGCGTTCTTCCATCGCGAGGAATGAGATGTTGGGATCGGCGAGCGTCGATCCGGTCACGATGCCGGTATCCTGGATCGGCAGGAAGCCCTTGGGGACGACGATGTAGAGACGCACCGTCACCGCGAGCACCAGCAGCGTGACCAGCAGCATCAGCCCCTGGTGCGACAGCGCCCAGCCCAGGGTCACGGCGTAGAAGCGCTGCATCCCGCGCTGCGTCGCCTCCACCCCGCGCCAGAACCATCCCGTTGGCGGGCTGACGTCGGACGGGCGCATGAACCGCCCGCAGATCATGGGCGTGAGCGTGAGCGACACCAGCGCGGAGATCCCGATCGCCAGGGTCAGCGTCAAGGCGAATTCATGGAACAGCCGCCCGATCACGCCGCCCATGAAGATCAGCGGAATGAATACCGCGACCAGGGAGATGCTGATCGAGACAACGGTGAAGCCGATCTGGCGCGCGCCCTCAATCGCGGCGCGCAGCGGGGGGGATCCCTTCTCCATGTGGCGGACGATGTTCTCGATCATCACGATCGCGTCATCGACGACGAAGCCGACCGCGATGGTCAGCGCCATCAGGGAGAAGTTGTTGATCGTGTAGTCGAAGAACCACATGCCGGCGAGCGTGCCGCAGAGCGACAGCGGAACGGTGACGACGGCGGCGATGGTGGGCACCAGACGGCGCATGAACAGCGCGACGACCAGCACGACCAGCCCGACCGAGATCATCATCGTCAACTGGATATCGGCCACGTTGGCGCGAATCGTCTGGGTGCGGTCGGCCACCACCGTGATGTCGATCCCGGACGGCATCCAGGTCATCAGTTGCGGCAGCAGCGCCTTGATGTTGTCCACCGTGTCGATGACGTTCGCATCGGCGTCCTTGGTGATCGTCAGCAGGATCGCCGGCTTCGAACTGTTCCAGGCGGACAGCCGGGAATTGCCCACGCCATCGATGACGGTCGCGACATCGGACAGCCGGACCACGCCGCCGTTGGGTGGGGCGCGGATCACCAGTTGGCTGTATTCTTGGGCGCTGGTCATCTGGTGGTTCATCGTGACCGTCTCGGTCCGTTCGTCCCCCTGGAACGCGCCGGTGGCGCCGATGACATTGGCCGCCCGGACGATCGTAAAGACATCCTGCGACGACAGCCTGGCGGCGGCGAGGCGGACGGGATCGACCTGGATGCGGATCGCTGGCTTCTCCGCGCCATTGACGGTGACCTGGGACACGCCCGGCACCTGCG